>JAAFHD010000437.1 GCA_013298245.1 Alphaproteobacteria bacterium | reverse complement strand
CTGGCGCGCATTTCCGGCCGCGCGGAGACCGATGTCGCGGCGTTGCGCGCCAAGCTCGGCGTGCATCCGGTGTTCAAGCGCATCGACACCTGCGCCGCGGAATTCGCCTCCGCCACGCCCTATATGTACAGCACCTATGAGGGTGGCTTCGGCGCGCCGATCTGCGAATCCCAGCCCACCGCGCGCGACAAGGTGGTGATCCTGGGAGGTGGCCCGAACCGCATCGGCCAGGGCATCGAGTTCGACTATTGCTGCGTCCACGCCGCCTATGCGCTGAAGGAAGCCGGCATCGAGACCATCATGGTCAACTGCAACCCGGAAACCGTCAGCACCGACCCCGATACGTCCGACCGCCTCTACTTCGAACCGCTCTTCCCCGAAGACGTGCTGGCCATCATCCGCAAGGAGCAGGAGAGCGGAAAACTCCTCGGCTGCATCGTGCAATATGGCGGGCAGACGCCGCTGAAACTCTCGCAATACCTGGCCAAGGCCGGCATCCCCATCCTGGGCACCAGCGCCGAAGCGATCGACATCGCCGAGGACCGCGAGCGCTTCCAGCATTTGCTGCGCGGCCTTGGCCTGAAGCAGCCGCAGAACGGCACCGCGCGCAATCTGGACGAGGCGGAAGTGGAAGCCGCGCGCATCGGCTACCCCGTCGTGGTGCGCCCGTCCTACGTCCTGGGCGGGCGCGCGATGGAGATCGCCTATACGCCCGAACAGCTGCGCCGCTTCGGTGCTGAGGCAGTGAAGGTCTCCGGCGAAAACCCCATCCTGATCGACCAATACCTGGCCGACGCGATCGAGGTGGACGTGGACTGCATCTGCGACCGCGAGGGCAATGTCCATGTCGCCGGCGTGATGGAACACATCGAGGAAGCCGGCATCCACAGCGGCGATTCCGCCTGTTCCCTGCCGCCCTATTCCCTGCCGCCCGCCATCGTGACGGAGCTCAAGGCCGAGACGGAAGCCATGGCGCGCGCGCTGAAGGTGGTGGGCCTGATGAACGTGCAATACGCGGTGAAGGACAATGAGATCTACGTCCTTGAAGTGAACCCGCGCGCCAGCCGCACCGTGCCCTTCGTCGCCAAAGCCACCGCCGTGCCGGTTGCGAAAATCGGCGCGCGCGTCATGGCCGGCGCGCTTCTGTCCGAATTCAACCTGGCCGATGACATGGCCATCCCACGCCATGTCGCGGTGAAGGAAGCGGTCTTCCCCTTCAACCGTTTCCCCAATGTGGACGTGATCCTGGGCCCGGAAATGAAATCCACCGGGGAGGTCATGGGCCTCGACTATTCCTTCGAACGCGCCTTCCTGAAATCGCAGATGGGTGCGGGCGTAAAACTGCCCGAAAGCGGCACCGCCTTCCTGTCGGTGAAGGGCAGCGACAAGCCCGCCGTCGTGCACCTGGCCAAGCGCCTGGTGGAGATGGGCTTCACCGTCTTCGCCACGCGCGGCACCGCGGCCAAGCTGGCGGAAGCGGCCATCCCCTGCACCGTCGTCAACAAGGTGCTGGAAGGCCGGCCGCATTGCGTGGACGCGATCAAGTCCGGCGAAATCCACCTGGTGATCAACACCGCGCAGGGCGGGCAGTCCGTGTCCGACAGCTTCGACATACGCCGCTCCGCGCTGACGCATGGCATTCCGCACTACACCACGCTGGCCGGCGCGCGGGCCGCGGTGCACGCGATTGCGGCGCTGAAGGCGGGGACCCTTGATGTTGCGCCCCTGCAATCCTACTCTAAATCCTTGTCCTGAGCGGGGACCCACGGGCAGACTATCCGCCCCCGCTCACCCCACCATCTCTGGAGCGGGCTGGCTGTCGCGCGTTGCGGCGGCCATGGCCCGTGACTTGTTGTCGAAGGAAGTGACTGCCGTGCAGAAGTTCCCGATCACCGCGGAAGGCCTGGCGAAGCTCGAAGACGAACTGAAGCACCTGCGTGGCCTCGAACGACCCGCCGTGATCCGCGCCATCGCCGAAGCGCGCGAACATGGTGACCTGTCGGAAAACGCGGAATACCACGCCGCGCGCGAACGCCAGTCCTTCATCGAGGGCCGCATTGCCGAACTGGAATCGATCATCCCGTCCTCCGAGGTGGTGGATACCTCGAAGCTGTCCGGCACGCAGGTGCGCTTCGGCGCGCGCGTGACCATCGTGGACGAGGAGTCGGACGAGGAAAAAACCTACCGCATCGTCGGCCAGTATGAGGCTGACATGAAGACCGGTTCGATCTCCATGTCCTCGCCGTTGGCCAAGGCGCTGATGGGCAAGAAGGTGGGCGACAGCGTGGAAGTGCCGGCGCCGGGCGGCGCGCGGGCATACGAAATCACGGGCGTCGCCTTTCGATGAGCCAGGCGTTGCGGCCGGCGCCGACGCTCGCGGATGTGCGGGCGGCGGCGGCGCGCATCCAGGGCGCGGTGCGGCACACGCCTACGCTGGAAAACCCGGCGGTGAATGCGGCGACCGGGGCGCGGGTGTTCCTGAAGCTGGATAATCTGCAGGCGACCGGCGCGTTCAAGGAACGGGGTGCTGCCAACCGTATCGCGCTGCTGACGGCGCGGGAACGCGCGGCCGGCGTGATCGCGATGTCGGCCGGGAACCACGCGCAGGCGGTGGCGCGGCATGCGACCTTGGCCGGGATCGCTTCCACCATCGTGATGCCGAAATTCACCCCGGCATCGAAGGTCGTGCGCACGGAAGGTTTTGGCGCGAAGGTTGTGCTGCATGGCGAGACGCTGGCGGAAGCGGCCGCGCATGCGCGCGACCTGGCGCTGCGCGAGGCGCTGACCTTCATCCACCCCTATGACGATGCGGGCGTGGTCGCGGGCCAGGGCACCTTGGCGCTGGAATTGTTGGACGATGCGCCGGAAGTGCAGGACGTGATTCTGCCTGTGGGCGGCGGCGGGCTGTGCGCGGGCTGCGCGGTCGCGGTGCGCGCGTTGCGCCCGGAGCTGCGCATCTTCGGCGTCGAAGTGGAAGGCTATCCGGCGATGGCGCAGCGCCTGGCGGGCCAACCCGTGCAGGTGGGCGGGCCGACCGTCGCCGAAGGCATCGCCGTGCGCGATGTGGGCGAATTGCCGCTGTCCATGCTGCGCGACATGGGCGTGGAAGTGCTGGTCGTACCCGAACGCGCGATCGAGCAGGCGATCGCATTGCTGGCCGAAGGTGCGAAGGTGGTCGCCGAAGGTGCTGGCGCCGCTGGCCTGGCCGCCGTGCTGGCCTTCCCCGAACGCTTCGCCGGCCGCGTGGTCGGCACGCCGATCTGCGGTGGCAATATCGATGCGCGGGCGCTGTCGAACGTGCTGCTGCGGCAATTGCTGCGCGACGGGCGCATCCTGCGGCTGCGCT
>JAAFHD010000436.1 GCA_013298245.1 Alphaproteobacteria bacterium | reverse complement strand
TCAGGCCCTCCTGGCGGATGCGTTTCACCAATTCAAACACCTGCGCGACCACCAACGGCGCGAGGCCGGCAGAGGGTTCATCCAGCAGCAGAATGCGTGGGCCACACATGAGCGCGCGGCCGATCGCGCACATCTGTTGTTCGCCGCCGGACATGGTGCCGGCCAATTGCTTGCGGCGTTCAGCGAGCTTGGGGAACAGCGCGAAGACATGCTCCACACGCTCGCGATAGCGCGCGCGTGCGGCGGGGATGTACGCGCCGACGCGCAGGTTTTCCTCGACCGTCAGATGCGGAAACAGCCGCCGGTTTTCCGGCACATGCGCGATGCCGAGCGCGGGCAGCATATGCGCGGGCGTTTTGGTCAAATCCGCCGCGCCGAAACGCGCAGTGCCAGCACGCGGGCGCAGCATGCCCGAGATCACGCGCAGCAGCGTCGTCTTGCCCGCGCCATTGGGGCCAACGACGCCCACGGCCTCGCCCGCGCGCACTTCCAGCCCCACATCGAACAGCGCCTGGAAATCGCCGTAGCCGGCGCGGATTCCATCCAGGGTCAACATCACTTCGCTCATGCCGCGCGGGTCTCCGGCGGGCCGAGATAGACTTCGGCGACGCGCTCATCGCGCTGCGCCTCGCCGGGCGTGCCAGAGAAAATCACTGCGCCATGGTCCAGCACCACCACGCGGTCCACGACGGAGAGCAGCACGCCCATGATGTGCTCCACCCAGACGATGGTGATGCCGCGTTGGTCGCGGATGCGCTTGAGCATATCGGCCGCCTGGCGCATCTCGCCCTGGTCCAATCCGCCGAGCGATTCATCGGCCAGCAGCAGCTTGGGCTTGGTGGCCAGCGCGCGCGCCAGTTCCAGTTTTTTCAGGCCCGCAGCACCCAGGCCCTTTACCTGCCCATCGGCCGGCAATTGCGCCAAGGCCAAGGCGTCACGCGCGCGTGCCTCGGCCTCCGCCGCGCTGATCGCGCCACCCGCGCCGAAATGCGCCGCCAGCACCGCGTTCTCCAGCAGCGACAATTCGCGGAACGGGCGCGGGATCTGGAACGTCCGCCCGATGCCCTTGCGGCAGGCCGCATCCGCGGTCAGCCCGGCGATTTCCTGGCCGTCCAGCCGCACGCTGCCGGCCGTCGGCCGCAGCATGCCGGCGATGCAGTTGAAGGTCGTGCTCTTGCCCGAACCATTCGGGCCGAGCAGGCCGAGAATCTCGCCCTGCTCCACTTCGAAACTCACCTGGTCAACGGCGGTGAAGCCCCCGAATTTCTTCGTGAGACCCCGGACCGAAAGTACCGCCATTCAACGCAGCGCGAAGGGGCTGCTGGCGGGCAGCGGCATCACCGGCGGGCCACCGGCAATCGCGGTCGGCCACACGACACGTGCGCGCGCATTTTCGAACTGCATCACCACCGCCAGGCTGCGTTCGTTCTGGCCGGAAAGCTCATGGCCAGGCGGGTGGAATTTCACGCCATAGCCCTGGATGGTGCCGCCCACGGGGATGTCCACGCCAAGGGCCGCGCGGCGCAGCGATTCGACATTGCCGCCGCCCTCACGCACCGCGGGTTTCAGTACGTGTTCCAGGAAAATCCAGGCATTGTTGAAGCCCATCGAGGCATGCGGCGGCAGGTCGTTCACGCGGGTCTTGGCGCGGTAGCGTTCCATGAACACCGTTTGCAGTCCGCGCGCGGTTTCCGTCAGGCGCGAGGCATCCAGCATTTGCGTCGCCGCTGGGTCCACGTTGCAGAAATGGTTGATCTCCGCGCCGAAGGTTTCCGTCAGGCGGTCGATCTGCGAATAGCCGGCGCCGTGGCCGATGATCATGCGCGTGCGCAAGCCCCCCGCCTTGGCCTGGCGCAGGAAGAGCGTGATGTCCGGATTATAGCCCACTTGCAGGATGGCATCGGGCCGTTCGCGGCGCAGCTTCGTGACCAGCGAGGACAGGTCGGGCGCCGTTGCCGCGTAGCCTTCCTTCAGCGCGATCGGCATGCCGGCGGCGCGTGCGTTGGCTTCCAGCGCTGTGGCCACGCCGACGCCATAGGGGCCGTCTTCGTAGATGATGCCCAGCTTGAAGGCGCTGGGCGCAATCCGCGTCGCGCGTTCGCAGTGTTCGGCGAGGAAGCGGATGCTGCCTTCGCCGTACTGGTCGCTGTGCACGGTGGGGCGGAAGATATTGGTGAAGTTGCGCCCCTTCAGCACTGCGGTCGCAATCGCCGAATTGATCCAGAGAATCTTGTTCGCCGCCTGCATGCGCTGCGACAGCGGCACCGCATGCGCGGAGCTGTAGATGCCCATCACCACATCGACGCGTTCCTGGCTGACCAGGCGCTCGGCCTCGTTGATCGCGACTTCGGCACGGCTTTGGCTGTCGGCATTGACCGCCTGGGCCATGCGGCCGTCGACGCCGCCGCGTTCGTTGAAGAGTTCGAAGGCGATCTCGGTGCCGATGGCGCAGGCCTGGCTGCCGGCGGCTGCGAAGGGCCCCGACAAATCATACAGCACGCCCAGCCGGATCGGCCCGGACTGTGCATGCGCGGTGGCAAAGGGCAGGCCGGCGGATGCGGCGAGCAGGCTGCGGCGATGGGTTTGCATGTGTCCTCCGTGTCGGCCACCGGGCCCGAGGGGACGACCATGGCGCGACAGGGGGCCGGCGGGCGGGGGCCGAAACCCCCGCCTTCCTGGCACGCTTCCCTTGCCTCGCCCCGATCTCCCGCCGGGGGTGAACCTTGGGAGCAAGCGTCGCGGAGTGCATGGGCGGGCGTCAAGCGGAACCGGATGCGGTGTCCGCGATGTCATTCGTTGCGATATCGACGCTATGCGCCGGGGCGCACATCCTGGATCAGTTTCGCTGCTTCCGCACCGCGCAGCTTGGCGATGTCGTCCTGGTACTTCAGCAGCACGCCCAGGGTTTCATCGACCACGCCGGGCGAGAGTTCGGTGGCGTTCAGCGCGGTGAGCGCATTGGCCCAGTCGATGCTTTCGGCGACGCCTGGCAGCTTGAAGAAATCGCCTTGGCGGACGCGCTGCACGAAGGCGACGACCTGGGCGGAGAGTGTTTCGGCGACACCAGGTGCGCGCATCGCCAGGATCGCGCGTTCGCGCGCCGCATCGGGGTAGTCCACCCATTGGTAGAGGCAGCGGCGGCGGATGGCGTCATGCACCTCGCGCGTGCGGTTGGAGGTGATGACCACGACCGGCGGCGTGGCGGCGGCGATGGTGCCGAGTTCGGGGATCGTGATCTGGAAGTCCGCGAGCAGTTCCAGAAGGAATGCCTCGAAGGGTTCGTCGGCGCGGTCCAGTTCGTCGATCAGCAGCACCGAGGGCGGGCCGGAAATCGCCGCCAGCAAGGG
>JAAFHD010000435.1 GCA_013298245.1 Alphaproteobacteria bacterium | reverse complement strand
ACCGTCTGCTTCACAGCACCCACCGCCTATCGCGCCATGGCCGCACAGGTGGCGGCGCATGATCTGTCGTCCTTGCGCAAATGCGTCTCCGCCGGCGAAGCGCTGCCCAAGCCCACCTTCGATGCCTGGAAGGACGCCACCGGCGTGGAGCTGATGGACGGCATCGGTGCCACCGAAATGCTGCACATCTTCATTGGCGCGCCGCCCGGAAAAATCCGCGCCGGCAGCACCGGCATTCCTGTGCCCGGCTACCACGCGAAGGTGGTCGACGAGGCCGGTGAGGAAGTCCCGCGCGGCACGCCTGGCCGGCTCGCCGTGCGCGGGCCAACGGGCTGCCGTTACCTCGATGACGCGCGCCAGATGCTATACGTGCAGCGCGGCTGGAATATCACCGGCGACACCTACGTGCAGGATGCGGACGGCTACTTCTGGTACCAGGCGCGCAATGACGACATGATCATCTCCGCCGGCTACAACATCGCAGGGCCGGAGGTGGAAGCGGCGCTGCTGTCGCACCCCGCCGTGCGTGAATGCGCCGTGATCGGCACGCCGGATGCGGAGCGTGGCATGGTCGTGACCGCGCATGTCGTGCTGCATGACGGGCATGCGGGCGACGACGCCATGCGCAAGGCCTTGCAGGAGCATGTGAAGGCGGCCATCGCGCCCTACAAATACCCGCGGCTGGTTCACTTCCCCGACCAATTGCCGCGCACGGAAACCGGCAAGCTGCAGCGCTTCGTGCTGCGCCATGAAGCGAGGTGACACCATGTTGACCAACATCAATCCCGAAGGCTGGCCGCAGCCGCGCGGCTATGCGAACGGCATGATGGGAACGGGGCGTGTGCTGTGCGTCGGCGGGCAGATCGGCTGGGACACGCAGGGGCGTTTCGCACAGGGATTCGTGGGCCAGGTGCGCCAGGCGCTGGAGAACATCATGGCCGTGGTGCAGGCAGCCGGCGGTGGCGCGGAGCACATCGCGCGGCTGACCTGGTATGTCACCGACATGGAGGAATATCGCGCATCCTTGAAGGAACTCGGCCCGATCTATCGCGCCACTTTGGGCCGGCATTTCCCCGCGATGGCACTGGTGCAGGTGGGCGCGCTGGTGGAGCGCGAGGCGTTGGTCGAGATCGAGGCCACCGCCATCCTGCCGTGACGCCGAAGCAGGCGATCATCGCCGAAGCGCACCGGCTGGGCTTCGACGCCGTGCGGGTGACGCAGGCGGCATTGCCCGACCGGGTGCGCGCGCAATTGGCGGAACATCTCGCGGCAGGCGAGCACGGCAGCATGGCCTGGATGGAACGCCGCGCCGAACAACGCGGTGACCCGCGCATGCTGTGGCCGGAGGTGGTCAGCGTCATCGCGCTGGGCCTGAACTACGGCCCCGATCACGACCCGCGCGCGGCATTGGCGCGCAACCGGCACGGCACGATCAGCGTCTATGCCCAGGGCCGCGACTATCACGACGTGGTCAAGAAAAAACTGAAGGCACTCGGCCAATTCATGGGCCGTTACCGCGCACCGCTGAAGGTTTTCGTGGACACAGCACCGGTGATGGAAAAGCCGCTGGCCGCGCAGGCGGGGTTGGGTTGGCAGGGCAAGCACACCAACCTGGTCTCACGCGAATTCGGCTCATGGCTGTTCCTGGGCGAGATCTACACAGCGTTGGAATTGCCGCCGGACGCTCCGGAACAAGACCATTGCGGCAGTTGCCGCGCATGCCTTGATGCCTGCCCGACAGCGGCCTTCCCCGCACCCTATCGGCTGGATGCGCGGCGCTGCATTTCCTACCTGACGATCGAGCATGCGGGCCCGATCCCGCATGAATTCCGCGCGGCGATGGGCAACCGCATCTACGGCTGCGACGACTGCCTGGCCGCCTGCCCGTGGAACAAGTTCGCCGCCACTGCACGCGAAGCCGCGCTGCACCCGCGCGCCGAGGCCGCCAACCCGCCACTGGCCGAATTGGCTGCGCTGGATGACGCGGGCTTCCGCGCGCGTTTTTCCGGCAGCCCGATCAAGCGCATCGGCATCAAGCGCTTCCTGCGCAATGTGATGATCGCCATCGGCAACAGCGGTGATGCGGCCTTGCGCGCGGCCGCCACACATCACATGCAGGATGAAGACGAAGCGCTGGCCGAGGCCGCGCGATGGGCGGTGGAAACGCTTTCCAATGCGCGATGATGCGGCACTGGTGATGTTCTCTGGCGGCCAGGATAGCGCGACTTGCCTCGCCTGGGCGCTCGACCGCTTCGCGCATGTGGAAACGCTCGGCTTCGAATACGGCCAGCGCCATGTGGTGGAACTGGCCTGCCGCGATGCGCTGCGCGCGGGCATGGCATCGCCGCATCTCGGCCCCGACCACATGCTCGCCGTGCCGACACTCGCCGTAATCGGTGGCTCCGCGCTGACCGAGGACGCCGCCATCGCCATGCGCGAAGACGGACTGCCCAACACCTTCGTCCCCGGCCGCAACCTGGTCTTCTTCACGCTGGCGGCGGCATTGGCGGTGCGACGCGGCATCCGCCACATCATCGGCGGCATGTGCGAGACGGATTACTCCGGCTACCCCGATTGCCGCGATGACACGATCAAGGCGCTGCAGGCCACGATCAACCTCGGCATGAACACGCGGCTTGTGCTGCACACGCCGCTGATGTGGCTGGACAAGGCCGCCACGTGGCGCATGGCCCAGGCACTTGGCGGCGCGCCGTTGGTCGAACTGATCCGCGTGCAATCCCACAGCTGCTATCAGGGCGTGCGTGACGTGCTGCACCCCTGGGGCCACGGCTGCGGCGAATGTCCGGCCTGCGACCTTCGCGCACGCGGTTGGGCCGCCTACGCGGGCGGCTGAATGATGCCGCGCGCCTCGAACAGCTCCGGGAAAAAGCGCTTGTCCATCACGCCCTTCAAATAGGCGACACCCGCCGAACCGCCGGTGCCGCGGCGATAGCCGATGATGCGTTCCACGGTGCGCATGTGGCGGAAGCGCCAGGTCTGGAAGGCGTCCTCCAGGTCCACCAATTCCTCGGCGAGTTCGTACAGGTCGAAGTGTTCGGCGCTGCGTTCGTAGATGCGGCGCCAGATCTCCGTAACGCCCGGATGCGGCGCATGCGGCACCGTCATGTCGCGTGACAGCACCGCTGCCGGCACCGGCAAGCCACGGCGCGCCAGCAGCGCCAGCGCCTCGTCATAGATGCTGGGCGCGTGCAGCGCTGCCTCCAGCACGGCCAGCAATTCCGGCCGGTGCGCATGCGGCTTCAGCATGTTCGCGTTCTTGCCGCCCATGCGGAATTCCAGCAGCCGATACTGCCAGGACTGGAAGCCCGACGAACTGCCCAGCGAATCACGAAAAC
>JAAFHD010000434.1 GCA_013298245.1 Alphaproteobacteria bacterium | reverse complement strand
ATCTTCACCATGGTGTGAGGCGGTTTGGAAGCCGCAATCGGTGGTTGGCCCGGATTTGGTGCTGGCATGCGGGTGCGCGGGCGCGTCTGGAAGCGCGCCATGTCCTGCGGCGCGGCATCGATCGGCGGCCGGCGGAACCGCGCCGTCTCAGGCGAACAGGAAATCCCCTGACCCCAGGCCCGTCACGCCCATCACATCGATGCGCGTGGTGCCGAACTGCACCACCGAGCTGCCCTCGGTCTCATACACCGTCAGCGCCGCGAAACTGGCCGGCCCGCCGTTATAGAAGATGCGGATCTTGTCGCCCTCCGCCCGGCTGAAATCATAGATCTGGTCATAGCCGCTATTGGCGACCAGGAATGTGAAGGTGTCGGCATCCGCCCCACCCACGAACTGGTCATCATCCGCCCCGCCGATCAGCGTATCCGCGCCACCGCCCGCACGCAGGATATCATTGCCGGCCTCGCCGCTCAGCAGGTCACCGAAGGACTGGCCCCAGAGCTGGTCCGCACCCCCGCCACCCTGCAGCTGGCTGATGCGCCCGGTATTGGCCACCAGGATATCCACGCCCGACCCGCCCTGCAGGAAGTTGCCATTGCCCGCCAGGAACACCCCATCCAGCCCGGCCGCGACGGTCCAGTTGCTGACCGTGACGAAGACATAATCCGTGGCACTCGCGGTGATGACGGTGCCGTTGGCATTCACCTGGTAGAAGTTGGTGCCGGTGCCGCCGTTCAGCGTATCGGTGCCCCGGTCGCTGCCATAGAGCGTGTCATTGCCGCCGCCGCCGATCAGGTTGTCATTGCCGCCGGAGGCGTAGAGCTGGTCATTGCCGTTGCCGCCGTTCAGCGCATTGGCGCCGGCATCGCCGCCCAGCGTGTCATCGAAGTTGGAGCCGGTCAGGTTCTCGATATTGTTCAGCGTGTCGATGCCAGCACCGATCGTGTTGAAGGCAGTTCCCTGCGCCAACAGCCCGATGAACACGCCCGAACCCGCCGTGCTGTAGCTCGCGACGTCGATATTGGCGCCGCCATCGAGCGTGTCATCACCTGTTCCGCCATCGAGGCTGTCATTGTTGCCGCCGCCATCCAGCAAGTCATTGCCGGCCCCACCCTGCATGGTGTCATTGCCGCCAGTGCCGTAGAGGCGGTCATTCTGGCCATTGCCGCGCATCACGTCGGCAAAGGCGGTGCCGCGCAGCACATCGGCCAGCGTGGTGCCGGCATAGGTGGCGCCGCTGGTGCTCGGGTTGATATGCACATAGGCCGCACCCGTGCCGCTGTTGGCCTGCGTGGCGCCCACCACGACATCGGCCCTGCCATCGCCGTCCATGTCGCCGCCGGCGGCCACGGAAAAGCCCGCCAAATCCCCAATCGCCACGCCATCCAGCCGGTAGCCATTGGTGCCGTTTAGCGAGCTGAGCGCGAAGGTCGAGGCCCACGTCGCCTTGCCGAACACCACGGAGGCCAGGCCCGAATTGGGATTGCCGTTCGGGTCGGACTGCGAGCTGCCGATGATGAGGTCGGAGAAGCCATCGCCGTTGAGATCACCGGCGGCGGCGACCGAACGCCCGGTCCAGTCTTCCGCTGCCACGCCGTCGATGCGGAAGCCGTTGGTGCCGTCCAGCGTGGACAACGAGGCGGTCGCGGCCCAGCCGCTCGCGTTGCCGAACACGACATAGGCCGCACCGGCACGCGTGGCCACCCCGAAATCCACGCCATAGGCGCCGATGATGACATCGCCGAAGCCATCGCCGTTCACATCGCCCGCCGAGGCCACCGACCAGCCGGTGAAGTCCAGGTTGGCGACACCCTCGAGCCGGAACCCGTTGGTGCCATCCAGCGTGGACAAGCTGGCCGAAGCCGCAAAGCCGCTGGTCCGACCGAACACCACATAGGCCGCGCCCGCCTCGTTGGCGATGGCGGGTTCCACCCGGTAGGCGCCGATGATGATGTCGGCCAGGCCATCGCCATTCACATCGCCCGCAGACGCCACGGAATAGCCGCTCTGGTCGGACGCCACCGTGCCATCCAGGCGGAAGCCGGTGGTGCCATCCAGCGTGGAGAGGTCGGTCGCGGGCGCCCAGCCGCCCGACTTGCCGAACACGACATAGGTGGAACCGGCCGTCGTCCTGCCGCCCGGATCGGCCGCATAGGCGCCGACGATCATGTCGGCGAAGCCATCGCCGTTCACATCGCCCGCGGATGCCACGGAATAGCCGCTGGCATCGAAGACGTTGGTGCCATCCAGGCGGAAGCCGGTGGTGCCGTCCAGCGCCGAAAGCTCCAGCGTGGCGGCCCAGGGGCTGGTCTTGCCGAACACCACATAGGTGGAACCGGCGCCGTCAATGGCACCCGGATCAGCGCCGGAGGCACCGATGATCAGGTCATCGATGCCATCGCCGTTCACATCGCCGGCCGCGGCGACCGACCGCCCCGCCGTATCATTCGCCACCGCGCCATTCAGCCGGAAGCCATCGGCGCCATTCAGCGAAGACAGCGCCAAGGCCGAGGTCCAGGCGGTGGATTTGCCGAACACCACATAGGCCGCACCCGCATTGGCCAGCGTGTTGGGGTCGGCATTGTTGGCGCCGACGATCAGGTCGGGGATGCCATCGCCATTGATGTCGCCAGCGGAGGCAACGGAATAGCCGGCCAGGTCACCGCTGCCCTCGCCATCGAGGCGGAAGCCAGTCGCGCCGTTCAGGCCCGACAGCGCGGTGGGGTTGGTGAAGGACATGGGGTGCCTCACGGATGCGTTGGTTTTCCCAACAAGACCATCTCCGAGGGCGTTCCGGAAGCCGGAAGAATTTGCCGGCCGTGGCTGTGGTCCGGCACCTCAGGGCCGGCAGGCAGTCGCCGGCGCGGGAAGCATGGCATGCGCCGTGGCGGGTGGGCCGATAGGGCCTTTCTATGGCGCCAAGAGGCTCAGCCGATCAAAACCCCGCCAGCCCGAACAACCCCACCACCCCGGTCAGGAACACGGCGCAACCCAGCAGATACGACAGGCCAGCGCGGCCGGCTTCATGGCGGCGGGCGGGGCGGGCGGCGGAGGCGGTGATGGTCGTCATGGCGGCAATTCCCTTGGTCTGTGCCAGGGGTGTTGCACGCCCCGTGCCAGGGGTTTTTCGCAATTTGCAACGCATCCCGCGCCGCATCCCCCGCGTGACACGCCCTGCCGCCCGCCGCACACTCGCCTGGTGTCGCGCCTTGTCCTGCTCACCCGTCCCGAACCGGGCCTGGCCGAAACCGCGGCCGCGCTGGCCGCGCGCGGCTGGCAGCCGGTGGCCGCCCCCGCGCTGACCCTGGCGCCGCGCCCCTTTTCCGCGCCCCGCGCCCAGGCCGCGCTGCTGACCAG
>JAAFHD010000433.1 GCA_013298245.1 Alphaproteobacteria bacterium | reverse complement strand
GCCGACGCCACCACGATCGCCACCTGGAACGCGGCCGAGCCGTATTCGAACATGTGGTAGCGATCCATCTGGCGGTCGCGCGTGGCCTCCGCGCGGCGCGCGCGTTCCATCAATTCGCGCCGGCCTTCGCCGGTGGCGGGCTCGCTTTCCCAGCGCTCGACCGCGCCACGCCAGCGGGTTTGCTGGGCTTCGATGGCAGCGCGATTCGCATCGGATTTATCCAGTTCCGCCTGTTCGATCGCGGTGCGCAATTGCGTCTGCCGGATGGTCCGCGCCTGGAAGAAGGACCACAGATTCGCCGCCTCGATATTCGCGTTCAGCGCCTCGGTCTGGGCGGATTTCGCGCCCATTTCGGCGACTGCCAGGAACAACGCCAGCACCGCGATCAGCAGCGCCACACCCTTGTTATCGCCGCCATGCGGCGCGCCGTGGCCACCAGCCATTTGCGATTCTCCTTCTCTCAACCGGCCTTGGGGGATGCCATGGGCGCGCATGCCGCGCTAGCGTGGTCGCATGGTTCACGCACCCAACCGCCCGCCCGCCGATGCGCCACCCGTGCGCATCAACCTCTATTCCGACACGCAGACGCGGCCCACGCCCGCGATGAAGGACGCCATGATGGCGGCCCAGGTCGGCGACGAACAACACGGCGATGACCCCACCGTGCACGCGCTGTGCGACCGCATGGCAGCCCTGATGGGCAAGGAAGCCGCGGTCTTCCTGCCATCGGGCACCATGTGCAACGTGATCGCGATCCTGACGCATTGTCGCAAGGGCGATGAAGTCCTCGCACACGAAACCAGCCACATCCTGCACAGCGAAGGCGGCACGCATGCGGCACTGACCGGCGTGCAGATCATGCCGCTCAAGGGCGCGCGCGGCATGTTCACCGCCGATGATGTGCGCGCCGGCATCCGCCCACGCACGCGCTACGCACCGCCGCAGCGCATGCTGGAGGTGGAGCAGACCGCCAATATCGGCGGCGGTGCTGTATGGCCTTTGGCCCAACTGAACGCGGTGGCGGCGGTGGCGCATGAACAGGGCTGGGCCACGCATATGGACGGCGCGCGGCTGATGAATGCCTGCGTCGCCGCTGGCATCGCACCGGCCGATATGGTCGCAAGCTACGACTCAGTCTGGCTGGATTTCACCAAGGGCATGGGCGCGCCACTGGGCGCGGTGCTGTGCGGCAGCGCGGAATTCATCGGTGAGGCGTGGCGCTGGAAACAGCGGCTGGGTGGTTCGATGCGCCAGGCCGGTGTGGTTGCGGCGGCCTGCCTGTATTCGCTGGACCACCACGTTGATCGGCTCGCGGATGACCATGCGAATGCGAAGGCACTCGCGCGTGGCCTGGCGCAAATCCCCGGCATCACCGTGGAAACGCCCGACACCAACCTGGTCTTCTTCGACATCCGCGCAACCGGCATTGGCCTCGATGATTTCCAGGCGCGGATGCGCGCGAGCGGCATCATGATCTCGGGTCTCGGCGGGCGCGTGCGCGCATGCACGCATCTGGATGTGACCGCGCCGATGATCGATGACGCCATCAGCACTATCCGCGAGATCGTCGCCGCTGCCTGAAACTGGGGATGCACGCGGCCGCCGCGCGGAAGATGCGGCCGCGGCTGCATTGGCGCAGGAGGGCTGGACCGTGCTGGCGCGCCGCGCACGCACGCCTGCCGGCGAAATCGACCTGGTCGCGGAACGCGAGCAATTGCTCGCCTTCATCGAGGTGAAGGCGCGCCCTTCTTTGCGCAGCGCGGCTGAATCACTCTCACCGCGTCAGCAGGCGCGCATCATGGCGGCCGCCGAAATCTGGCTGGCAACACATCCCGGCCATGGCATGGCCGGGATGCGGTTCGACGTGATGCTGGTCGCCGCCGATGGAGCAGTCAGGCGTATTACCGACGCCTTCCGCGCCTGATCAGAACATCGCCGACGGCGCCACCGTGCTGCCGGTAAACCCACGCATGCGCAGCGGCTGCATGATGAAGCAGAACTCGCTGCGGCCTGCCGCCACCAGCTCCGCCAGGTTCATGTTTTCCAGCAGGTGAACACCATTCACCACCAGCGCGATCTGGTGCACCGGCAGCGACGCATTGGGCATGGTGCGCGAAGGGGCTACCTCCACCGGCCAGTTATCCGCACCCAGCAGCAGCGGGTTGCGCGCGATCAGCCATTCGGCCGCCGCCACCCCAATGCCGGGGCAGCCGCGCACATATTGCGCGTTATCGCGCCCCCACAGCCGGCCCCAGCCGGTGTTGAGGATCATCGCATCGCCCTCGCGCAGCTCCACGCGCTGGCGGTTCAATGCCGCTTGGATTTCCTCGGGCGTGATCTCATGGTCGATCGGCAGTGTCTCCACGCCACGCAGCCCCGCGATGTCGATCAGCACACCGCGCGCGACGATGGTGCCGATCGTCTCGATGCCCATCTGCGTGAAGCCGTTGCGGCTGCTGATGGAGGGGATGTCCACGCAGTTATAGGTCTCGTTGCCGATCGTCTGGTGCGGGAAGCCATCCAGCTGCGTGCCCACCTGGCCGATCTCGGAGATGATCACCTCCTCATTGCTGCCGCGCGTATTCGCCTCCGGATTCATGAAGGTGCGCTTGAGGTGCACATCGAACCGCCGCGTGCCGAAGAAGGGAATGTCCATCCCCAGCACATGCCCGATCTCGATCTTGCGCCCCTCGCGGATCAGCGCCGCGGCATCGCGCATGCGCTGGGGTGTCAGCAGGTTCATGCTGCCGCGGCGGTCATTCGCACCCCAGCGCGATGGGCAGCGCTGTGCTGCCGCCGGCGGTGACCAGGGCTGGCCTTGTGCCTGCACGGGTGTTGCCTGGAAACCCGAATGCCCAAGGCCGCAGCCCAGGCAGGCGCCGAACAGGGATCGACGCGAGATCGAACGCATGCTTGTTCCCTCCGAATGTTATTGTATATCGGGCGCGTTCAACTGGCCCGATCAAGTAGAGGAGGAACAATCACGCATTGCAAGCAAGAAATGATCACGCAGTTGCGAGATGGCGCCGCAACCAGGCCCCGGCCGCCGCCACCGATCGGTCCGCCGCCGCCACATCCCCGCAGCCACGCAGGAAGCCATGCGTGACACCGGGGAATTCGTGCAGCTCCACCGGGACCTCGGCGGCACGCAGCTTCGCGGCCATGGCGTGGTTCTCGGCCGCCAGAACATCAAGGCCGGCCACATGAATCTGGCATGGCGGCAGCCCCGCCAATTCGGCGCGGATGGGACTGGCCAGCGGGTTCATCCGCGCGGCCGGATCGGGGCAATAGGCGCGCCAGTAGAAGTCCATCTTCGCCAGCGTCAGCCCGTAGCCCTCGGCGAATTCCGCGTAGCTGGGCGTGGTGAGC
>JAAFHD010000432.1:409-3381 GCA_013298245.1 Alphaproteobacteria bacterium | reverse complement strand
ATCACGCTGCGCACACCGCTGCACATGCCCGACCGCGCGCCCGAAACCATGGCGATGGTCGCCGCCCAACTCACCGCCGCGGGCCTGGACTGCACCATCGAAACCGAACCGAACCGCCCCGAATACGCGCGGCGCATCGGCCGGCGTGACATGGCGGATCTGGCCATTTTCGACAGCTCCCCCAACAGCACCTTCCGCGTGCTGGACGACAAGATCAGCAGCAGCACGCAAGGCCAATGGTGGCAGGGCTATCACGACGCCGAAGTGGAAGCCGGCTTCGCCAGCGCGCGCCGCACCATGGCCCCCGCCGCCCGCGCGCAAGGCTACGCCCGCGTGCTGCGCCGCCTGCACGACAACCCGGCCTGGCTGTACCTGTTCCACCCCATCGAACGCGCCGCCGCGCGGCCCGACGCACCACCGCTGGCGCTGGACCATCGCGGCGTGCTGGAGTTCACCTGATGCGCGACACCGTCTTCATCACCGCCGAAACCCTGGCCCGCGACCCCAGCGCCCATGACATCATCGCCGTCGGCGGCCACCCTGGCCTGCCGCGCATCCCCGGCGCCATCGATGCCGATATGGCGCGCGATTTCGCCGCCCCCGGCGGCGGCACACGCGGCAGCCGGCCGCTGCCGGATATCGCCACGCTGCAAGCCACCGCGCGCGCCTGGGGCCTGGGTTCACGCCCGGTGGTTCTCTACGACCATGACCGCTGCCTGACTGCGGCCCGCGGCTGGTGGGTGCTGCGCTGGGCCGGCCTGGCGCAGGTGCGCCTGCTCGATGGCGGCTTCGCCGCCTGGCGCGCCGCTGGGCTGCCCACCAGCATGGACGCGCCGTCGCGCACGCCCAGCGATATCATGCTCACCGCCGGCCACATGCCCGAACTGGACGCCGATGGCGCACAGGCCGCCGCCGCCGAGGGCCGGCTGCTCGATACCCGCGTGCGCGTGAACTATATCGGCGGCGCGACGCCGCCCGGCGCGCCGGGGCGCGGGCATATCCCGGGCGCCATCTCTGCGCCTGCGCATGACGCGCTGATGGAAGATGGCCGCTTCGCCGATGACGCCACGCTGCGCCATTTGTTCCACGCGCTCGGCGCCGATGGCGCGCGGCCCGTCGCGGTCAGCTGTGGCGCTGGTGTTTCCGCCGCGCACACGGTGGCCGCGCTGGCCGCCATTGGCATCCCCACCGCCATGTATCCCGGCAGTTGGTCCGCCTGGAGCGCCGATCCCGCACGCCCCGTCACCATCGGAGCACGCCCATGAAGCGCCGCGCCCTGCCCCTGCTGCTGGCCGCACCCGCCTTCGCGCAAGGGCGCGTCACGCGCCTGGTGGTGGGCTTCCCCCCTGGCGGCCTGTCCGACGTCATCGCCCGCATCGTGGTGGGGCGGCTGGCCGACGCGCTGGGCCACCCGGTCATCGTGGATAATCGCGGCGGCGCGGGCGGCACGCTCGGCACCGGCCAGGCGCTGCGGAGTGCGCCCGATGGCAGCGTGCTCTCCTGGTCCGCGCCGGGCACGCACATCACCGGCCCGCTGCTGTTCCCCAATGTCGGCTATGACGGCATCGATGACGTGACGCCGGTGGGCAGTTTCTGCGCCATCGCCAGCATATGCGCGGTGCATCCATCCCTGGCCGTGAACAGCGTGGCGGAGCTGGTGGCCCATTGCCGTGCGCGGCCCGGCCAGGTGAATTTCGGCTCGGCCGGGTCGGGCGGGTCGGTGCATCTGGCGGGCGAGATGTTCAAGCTGCGCGCCGGCGTGGACATCACCCATGTGCCCTATCGCGGCGGGGCGGCGATGCTGACCGACCTGCTGGCGGGTCGTGTGCAGCTGGCCTTCGACAACCTGCCGCAAATCATGCCGCATGTGCGCAGTGGTGCTGTGCGGGCGCTGGCGGTCACGACCACCACGCGCAGCCGATTCGCGCCCGAATTGCCGACGATGATCGAGGCGGGCGTCGCGGATTTCGACGTCAGCGCCTGGTTCGGCATCACGGCACCCGCCGGGTTGGCGGTGGATATCCAGGCACGCCTTTCGGGCGCGTTGCGCGCCATGCTGCGGGATCCTTCGGTGGTGGAGCAATTGACCGGCATGGGCGCCGAACCACTGGAGCTGGGCCCGGCCGAATTCCTGGCGCTGATGCGGGCCGAACGCCGGCGCTATGGCGCGCTGATTGCACAGGCGAATATCCGCGCGGATTGAAACGCCTGATCGGCCGGCGGGCCCTGGCGCAGCGCGGCGAACCGCCCCACACGCCAGGCCCGCCGGCCTCGGAGCGCCGCGCCCCGATGATGGCACCAACACGCCAGCCCGCAGCCAATCCAGCCGCACCGAAGCGCGGGGATCACCCCAATGAAAAGGGATGGCCAGGGGACGGCGATGGACGCCCCGTGGCGGTTGCAGATCAACAGGCGGGTGCCGCCGGGATGCGGCGGGACTGGTCGCGCGGGGCGGCTGAGGCTGATCCGCGACGCGGTGAATCAGCCTATCGGTCCGCCCCGGCGCGGTTCAGATGTAGTGTTCTTCCAGCGGCGCGAAGCCGTTGAACTTCTGGCTGGCATAGGTGGTGGTGTAGGCACCGGTCGCCAGGATTTCCACACGATCGCCCTCCGCCAGCGCAACCGGCAGGCGGTAGTTGGACTTTTCGTACATCGTGTCCACGCTGTCGCAGGTGGGGCCAGCGATGGTCACCGGGCCTTCACGCGTGCCGTCATGCGGGGTGCGGAAGGCGTAGCGGATCGCCTCGCCCTCGGTCTCGGCCATGCCGCCGAAGCGGCCGATGTCCAGATACACCCAGCGCACGGGGTCGGCTTCGCCCTTGGACGAAACCAGCACGACCTCGGACACGATGGTGCCGGCATCGGCCACCAGGAAACGACCAGGTTCGATCACCATTTCCGGCAGGGAATTGCCGAAGTGTTCGGCCATCGCACCCATGATGGCATCACCGAAGGCTTCGATTTCCGGCACT
>JAAFHD010000432.1:0-399 GCA_013298245.1 Alphaproteobacteria bacterium | reverse complement strand
GTGAAGACGGTCGCGACCTGCGCGATCGCGGCCTTGTGGGGGCCGGTCGAGGTCTGCTGGCTGCCGACGTGGAACGAGATGCCATAGGCATCGAGGCCCAGGTCACCCGCCAGTGCCATCAAACGCACCGCCATTTCGGCCTCGCAGCCGAACTTGCGGGACAGCGGCCATTCGGCACCTTCATTCGCGACCAGGATGCGGCAATAGACCTGCGCACCAGGGGCGGCACGCGCGATCTTGCGCAGCTCGGGCTCGCTGTCGAAGGCGAACATGCGCACGCCGGCAGCGAAGGCGGCGGCGATGTCGCGCTCCTTCTTGATGGTGTTGCCATAGCTGATGCGCAGCGGATCGGCGCCGGCATCCAGGCACATGCGCACTTCCGGCCAGGAGGCCGCATCG
>JAAFHD010000431.1 GCA_013298245.1 Alphaproteobacteria bacterium | reverse complement strand
GTGGCTGGCTGGAGCGCGGGCCTGGCCCGGATGCACGCCGCGGGCGCGATGAATTCGTGGCTGTCACCTGGGATCGCGCGCTGGATTTGCTGGCCGCCGAACTGGCGCGCGTGCGCGATGCGCATGGGCCAGGTGCTGTGTTCGGCGGGTCCTATGGATGGTCCAGCGCCGGGCGGTTCCATCATGCGCAAAGCCAGGTGCATCGGTTTTTGAACACTGCGCTGGGTGGCTATGTGCGCTCGGTCAACAGCTACGGCGCCGGCGCTTCGGGCGTGATCCTGCCGCGCATCGTGGCACCGGTGGAGGACATCTCGCGCCGCAACGTGACGTGGGAGGCCGTGGCCGAACACACCGACATCGTGGTGGCCTTCGGCGGCATGGCGCTGAAGAACAGCGCGGTGGCATCGGGCGGCATCACGCGGCACATCGAACGCGGCGCGATGGCGGCGGCGCGTGCGCGCGGGTGCGAATTCATCGGCGTCGGCCCGCTGCGCGACGACATGCCGGACGAGGCCGGCGCCGAATGGTGGCCCATCCGCCCCAACACTGACACTGCGCTGATGCTAGCACTTTGTCATAGCTTGCTAGCAGAAAACCTGCACGACGCCGCCTTCCTGGACAGCCATTGCGCCGGCTGGCCGGTGCTGCGCGATTACCTGCTGGCAGCACCCGCCAAGACGGCCGAATGGGCCGCCGGCATCACCGGTGTGGCGGCGCCGCGCATCCGCGACCTGGCGCGCCGCCTGGCCGGCAAGCGCAGCCTGATCACGGTGTCGCATTCCCTGCAACGCGCGGAGTTTGGGGAGCAACCCGTGTGGGCAGCCTTGGCGCTGGCGGCGATGCTGGGGCAGATCGGGCTGCCTGGTGGCGGCTATCATTATTCGCTGGGCGCGCTGGGCCATACCGGGCGGCGCAGCGTGGCGGTGCCGATCGCCGCACTGCCGCAGGGCAGCAATGGCGTGCGCGCCTTCATCCCTGTCGCGCGCATCGCGGATATGCTGCTGAATCCCGGCGCGGCGTTTGATTATGACGGGCGGCGGTATGAATACGCGGATATCCGGCTGGTCTATTGGGCGGGCGGCAACCCCTTCCATCACCACCAGGATTTGAACCGCCTGCGCCGCGCCTTCGCGCAGGTGGACACGCTGGTGGTGCACGAAAGCGTCTGGACCGCGACGGCGCGCCACGCCGATATCGTGCTGCCCGCGACGCTGACGATGGAGCGCGAGGATATCGGCGCCGCGCCCACCGACCCGCTGCTGGTGCCGATGCGCAAGCTGGCGGAACCCTTCGGCGAAGCGCGCGACGATTTTTCCGTGTTCGCAGCACTGGCAGCGCGGTTGGGGCGAGAGCAGGCCTTCACCGAAGGGCGCGACGTGCAGGGCTGGCTGCGGCATCTGTATGAACCGACGCGCGTGGCGTTGGCCGAACGCGGATTGCCCGCGCCGAGCTTCGAGGAATTCTGGGACAGCGACGGCTTGCCGCTGCCCTTTGCGCCGGATGATGGCGGCATGCTGGGGCGGTTTCGGCGCGACCCGGTGGCGCATGCGCTGCACACGCCGTCGGGGCGGATCGAGTTGGCGTCTGAGGTGATCGCGGGCTTCGGCTATGCGGATTGCCCGGGGCACCCGGCCTGGATCCCGCCTGTGGATGTGCCGCGCGCGGAGGCGCCCTTGCACCTGGTGGCGAACCAGCCGGCGACGCGGCTGCATTCGCAGCTGGATTTCGGCGCGACCAGCCAGGCCGGCAAGCGCCGCGGGCGCGAGGTGATGCGCATCAACCCGGCCGATGCCGCGCCGCGTGGGATAGCGGATGGCGATGTGGTGCGGCTGTTCAATGCGCGCGGCGCCTGCCTGGCGACGGCGACGGTGAGTGCGGATGTGATGCCGGGCGTGGTGCATCTGCCGACCGGCGCCTGGTACGACCCGGAGGACCCGGCGGAGGACATGCCGCTGTGTGTGCATGGCAACCCGAATGTGCTGACGCGGGATGTGGGGACGTCGTCGCTCGCGCAGGGTTGTACGGGGCAGTTGACGGCGGTGGAGGTGGAGAGGTTTGTGGGGAATTTGCCGCCGGTGCGGGCGTTTGAGGCGCCGTTGGCCGTGCAATCGAATTTGCTTGAATGAATTATCGTCGATTTACGCTCAGCCAATCACGTATGAATTCTGAGGCGATATTCATGATGGCTTCACGGGCGATCTGATCACCAGCAGAAGCACGACCAATCAATATTCTTGTGCGGCTCTCCCATAGGCTCAGGGGGGCTGCGTTGATTGTAGGTGATCGCTGATCTCTTGGGATCAGTCCGGCGCCGGAACTTGCGACGAGCGTAAATGCGTGAATTGCGTAAACGCACTGCAGGTGTGCCGCATCGAATCGGATATTGATTGAGAATATCAATGAAGGAGTTGACGCCAATAATAGTTGATCTTGCCTTAATTGGGCAAATTCTTGATTGTTTTCTATATTTATCGATCGGCCACTCAATAATAAACGTTGCACAATTGCGTTGTTTTCGTTGATCCGGCTGCGCAGGATCTGCCGATCTTGGCCGGACAGAAATCTGACACCCGCGTTTCGGAACAGATTGGCTATTTCGGCCTCAGATGATGCTACGCCAAAATCACAGCCTCTACTTTCATCGTTGGAATGATCGAGCCGAACCGTAGCACTCACCCGCTCAAACCCCGAGAGATTGCTCGAGAGATGACTTTGGGCGACCGACTGATCGGTCCCGACGGCCATGCCGAACAACAGGCCGCAGGCAGCCGCTGCCCTAATCCGCCCTGACCAAGAAGCCCGCATCCGCGAACACTATGCCAGCTTCGTTCAAGCGTCCAATCGTCCAGCAGTTCTGAACACCCGGGGCCGACATGATCTCCGTGCCGCGCATTTTGTCGCGCCCGGCTACGACGCGCATCCGCGCTTGACGCACCCCCACCCACCGCGCTGCACTCTCCCCCACAAACAAAGGGGGAAGCATGCCGGCCGTGGTGTTCATCACCGCCAATGGCGCACGCCATGATGTCCAGGCCGAAGCCGGCCTGTCCCTGATGCACGCCGCCACCGCCGCCCGCATCCCCGGCATCGACGCCGATTGTTTCGGCGCCTGCGCCTGCGCCACCTGCGCCGTCACGCTCGCCCCCGAATGGGCCACGCGCCTGCCCGCGCCCGACGCCGAGGAACGCGCCATGCTGGCCGGCATTCCCGGCGCCAGCGCCACCACGCGCCTGTCCTGCCAGATCATCGCCAACGCCGCGACAGACGGCATCACCCTCATCATCCCGGAGGCTCAAGCTCGATGAACGCCATCCCACCGACCGCGCCCGCCCCCGAACCCTGGTCTGTGCCGCTGGAACAGCTCAACCCCGGTGACCCGCGCCGCTTCGAGGC
>JAAFHD010000430.1 GCA_013298245.1 Alphaproteobacteria bacterium | reverse complement strand
CGTGCCATCGGGCGCGTAGATGCGGCCCAGGATGTTGGAATTGGTCGCCACCGCCTCGTCATCGACGAAGACAAACACGATGCGGTCGGTGTTCAATTCCGCCAGTGCGACATCGGTCTGGTTGCCGGCGGTGGTCTGGTTGACGCCGAATTCGGCGACGACATTGACGATGCTGTAGATCGTGGTGACGGCCATGGCGGGGTGTCCTTGACAGCGCGCATATGGTGGCGCGGCCTCAGGCCAGCGCAAGTGTTTCGATCACGCCTCGCGCGGGCGTGATGGGCGTCAGACGAACACGACATCCGCGGCGGTGATGCCGGTCACGCCGTTCAGCAGGATGCTGTTGCCGCCGAAACTCAGCAGCAGCCACCCACCCTGCGTGCCCTGAGTCAGTTGCCCGAACGCCGTCACGCCAGAGGCCGCGCTGAACACCAGCTTATCACCCTGCGCCGACGCGAAATCCCAGATGATGTCCTGCCCCCAGGCAGCTTCCACAAAGCGAAACTGATCCGCCCCACCATAGCCGTTCAACTGGTCACCGCCGGTGCCACCCGTGAAACTGTCGCCGAAGTTCGAACCATACAGGATGTCGTTGCCACCAAACCCCGCCAGCACACTGCCCGCGGTCGGGTTGGCCACCATGTTCTCACCGGACGAAGACCCGTTCAGGAACACTGCGGTCCCGGCCAGATACGCCACTTCCAGGTTCGCCGCGAAGGCACCGCCGCTCTCGGGCAGCACGTAATTGTCCACCGTGATATAGGCGGTGTCGAAGCCGCCACCGACGGCCTCCACAATCACATCGCCCAGCTCCTCGACGACGAAAATATCCACGCCGAGGCCGCCGATCATGCTGTCGGCACCCGCACCACCACGGAAGATGTCATTGCCGCCGCCGCCATCCAGCGTGTCGGCAAAGGCGCTGCCCCACAGCACGTCATCGCCACCCGCGCCGTTCAGCACGCTGCCCGCGCCCAGGCCCGCATTCGCGACGATCTGTTCGTTGCTGCCACTGCCCGTCACGCTGGCCGCGCTGTCGAACATCCGCACGATCTCGATCTCCGCGCCATTGGTCCAGCCGGAGATACCGACCCAGGACGTGTCATCCCCTGCCGCCGCGTTTTCGACCGCGATGTCACCCAGGTTGAGCACGACGAAATGGTCGTTGCCGGTGCCGCCGACCATGCTGTCATTGCCCGCGCCACCATAGATGGAATCGGCGCCAGCATTGCCGCGCAGCGTGTCATTGCCGGCGCCGCCGAACAGCACATCGGCGCCATCGGCGCCCACCACGCTGTCATTGCCATCATCGCCCGAGAGCGTGTCACCATCGGAGGAGCCGGTCGGCGCAATCTGCGTGTTGCCCCAGATGCTGTCATGGCCGTCACCGCCATTGATCAGGTCGCGCCCGGCCTCTCCCATCAGCGTGTCGTTCTGCGCGCCGCCATCCAGCGTGTCGTTGCCGGTGCCGCCCAGGATGCTGTCCGCGCCGCCGGCGCCACGCAGTTCATCGGCGCCGCCGCCGCCATTCATGATGTCCGGCAGGTCATCGCCGATCGCGACATCGGGCGCGCCATCCCCGGTGGTGAAGCGCCGCACCTCGTCGATCTGGGCGGAGATGCGGCTGCCGGAACCATCGGGGCCCACATCCGTCCAGGCGGTGGCCAGGCGGCCTTCGCCCAGGCTCCGCGTGAAGGCGTCGTTCTGTGCGCCCGCGGGCGCATCCACGGTCTGCGAGGCGATGAGCGTGTCGCCATCATAGATCCGCATCAGCACATCGTCATGGCCGCTGGCGTTGCTGGTATAGGTGATGCCGTGCAGCCCACCCCCCAGCGTGAAGACATGCGGCTGCGACTGCCGGCCGGTGTCGGTGATGGAGTTCAACACCGTCACCACGCCGGCGGCGGAGACATGCACGCGCTCGACACTCGCCTGCGCCGGGTCACTGAAGAGTTCATCCTCCCAGGCCACAACCACGCTGCCATCGGGCAGTGCTGCGATGCTGGGGCGGCGCTCGTTGCCGGAGTCCGTGCCGATGAATGTCGACACCGTCGAGCCGGCGTTGATGCCATCGCTCATCACAAGGAAGATGTCCCAGTCGGTCCCGGTGAGGGACTGCATCGCCAACGCAATGGCCACGCCGCCATTCGGCAGCGCAGTGAAAGCCATGTCCGTCATGCCTGTCGGGGAGGGTCTTACCACCGTGAAGGTGCTTGGTGTGCCGCCGATGGATTCCCGGCGCACGGATGTGTTGGCGCTATCCGGCTGGCCGACATAGATCGCCGCATAGACCGTACCGTCGATCGGGTTGTTCGACAGCAGCGGCATGCCCTGGTCGCTGGGGAAATTGCCCAGGAAATTCACCGGTCCGCTGCCCACGCCGGTCGCGCTGAACTGCCGCCACACCGCGGATTCACCGCCCGCCGAGCCGGTGACCGCGCTGTCCTGCCAGGCCGCGATGAACCCGCCATCATTGGTCGCGGCGAGGGAGGGCTTCACCTCCCGGTCGGAGGCGCCGGACTGGATCACGAAATCCCCCGTGACCGGCGTGCCAGTGGGGGAGAAGATGCGGCCCAAGATGTTGGAATTGGGCGCCACCGTCTCGTCATCGACGAAGGCGAAGACGATGTTGCCGTTCTCCAGTTCCGCCAACGCCACATCGGTCTGGTTGCCGGCGGTGGTCTCGTTCACGCCGAATTCGGCGACGATGTTGGCGATGCTGTAGGTGACGGTCACGGCCATGGCGGGGCTTCCTGAACGGCCCGCGCATCCTGGCGGCGTTTCAAGCAAAGGCAAGAATTTCTATCGACGCTCGCGCGCGCGTGAAGCACTGTTTACCGTTCGTTCACCCTGTTTTGGCATACAACGCCCATGCCGGATGGAACCACCCCACTGACCCGCCCGCTGGGCGAACGCGAACGCTTCGTCGCCTTTGCTTTCGCCGCGGCCGACATGCTGCTGGAATGCGATGCGCAGGGCGTGGTGCTGTTCGCTACCGGCGCCTTCCGCGCCCGCTTCGGCCGCACGCCCGAAGAACTCTGCGGCACTTCCGTGCTGCAACTGCTTGCCCCGGAAGAGCGCGAGGCTTTTGCCACCGAGCTGTCCATCATGCCCATGCGCGGCCGGCTGGAGCCGCACATCATCCGCCTGGCTGACGGCAAGGGCAGCATGGTGGTCGCATCCGGCCTGCACCTGGCGCTGCCGGGGCATGCCGCGCGCCTGTGCCTGAGCTTCGGCCAAACGCCCGCGATGCCTGACCGGCGGCGGCCGGGCGCCCGCGGCGCCGCAGGCTTGTTGCACCAGGCGGAAGACCAGCTGCGCGCCGTTGCCCAAGGCGCCGCCGGCCCAGACGAGCTTGGTCTGATCGAACTGCGGCCCGGTCATGAAGCGCTGC
>JAAFHD010000043.1 GCA_013298245.1 Alphaproteobacteria bacterium | reverse complement strand
CCAGCGGTCCATCTGGCCTTGGTTGATCTGCTGCGTGCCGTGATACAGCCCGGTCGTGTCGCCCAGGCCCACCGTGTTCGCGGTCGAGAACAGGCGGAACATCGGGTGCGGGCGGATCACCTTGTTCTGGTCCAGCAGCGTCAGCTTGCCCTCGACCTCCAGCACGCGCTGGATCACGAACATCACATCCGGCCGGCCCGCGTCATATTCGTCGAACACCAGCGCGCAGGGGTGTTGCAGCGCCCAGGGCAAGATCCCTTCGCGGAATTCCGTGACCTGCTTGCCGTCCTTCAGCACGATCGCGTCCTTGCCGATCAGGTCGATGCGCGAGATGTGGCTGTCGAGGTTCACGCGCACGCAGGGCCAGTTCAGCCGCGCCGCCACCTGTTCGATATGCGTGGACTTGCCCGTGCCGTGATAGCCCTGGACCATCACGCGGCGGTTATGCGCGAAGCCCGCGCAGATCGCCAAAGTGGTCTCGCGGTCGAACTGGAAGGTCGGGTCGATCTCCGGCACGTGTTCCGTGCGCACCGAGTACGCGGGCACCTGCATGTCCACATCGACGCCGAAGGCCTCGCGCGCATTCACAGTCGTATCCGGCAGGTTGATGGCGCTTGTGGGCTTGATGTCGGCGGTCATGCTCTCGTCCATTGTCAAAGGATGCGATGTTCTAGGCGCGCTCACGCGCGGGCGGAAGCCTGGGTTTGCGCAAGCCTGTTGCGCAGCAGGGAATAGGCGCGGTTGATGTCCTTCAGGCGCTCCTCCGCGCTGCGGTCGCCGCCGTTGACATCGGGGTGGTAGCGCTTGGCCAATTCCTTGTAGCGCGTCTTCAGCGCAAGCGAATCCGTGGGCCAGGATAGTTCCAGCAAATCCAGCGCCGCGCGCAGTTCCGGCGGCGGGCGCGCCGGGTCGGGGCGCTTCTGCGGTTGGTCCAGCCGGCCCTGCAGGATACCGAACGGATCGCGCAGCAACTCCGGGTCGATCCGCCCGCCCAGCCGACCCAATGGCCAGGTCGGGCGCTGCCATGCTGTATCATCGCGCAGCGCTGTCTCGATCTGGTCGGGCTGCAGGCCTTTGTAGAAATCCCAGGACAAATTGTATTCGCGCACGTGCTGAAGGCAGAACCAGCGATATTCGCGTAAGCGCGTGCGGTCCTTGGGCGCGCGATATTCGCCGGGCTCCGGGCAGTCCGGGGCCTCGCAGGGGCGGCGCGGTGCGGCGGGATCGGGGCGCGGATCGCCCCTTCGTCTCGGCATCAGGTCGTTATGGTGCTGGTCGGTGGAAGCGGCAAGATTAGAACAGCAGCTTCAACAGTGCCTCGGCCTCGTCCGCCGGGCTGGGCATGGCGATGGCCGCCGGGCGCGGGCGTTTCAGCAACGCGGTCAAGGCGCTCGCCACCGCCGCCGCATCGGACGGGAAGGGCAGGCGGGTCACGCCTGCCCAGTCGTCCGGCAGGCTCGCTTCCCAGGCCAGCACCGGGCAGCCGGAGGCCAGCGCCGTCGCCGGCCAGCGCAAATCCTGCGCGGAGAACGGCAAGTCCAGCGCCAGTAGCGCATCAGCGCGCGGGTCGCCCGGCGGGATGAGCTCCGCGCCAGCCAGGCGCGCAACCACCGTCGCCAACCGCCCCGCGCCGGCGACGCGCAGCCCCGCTTCCGGCAATAGCCGCCGCCAGGGCAGCACGCCGGGTGCCAGGACATGCCGATGCGCGCCCGGCGGCAGCGGGATATCCGCGCGCCGCACCACGACGGCCTCCGACAGCCGCGACACCTCCTCCAGCATCGGCGCCAGCCGCGGGAGGGCAGGGTGTTCCAGCCCCTCGAAGGCCAGGCGGCCCAGCCTGGACGCCGCCGGGCCGTGCTGCACGCCCAGCATCCGCAGCCAGGCTTCCGACGAGCCGAACCCCAGCGTCATTTGCCGGTAGGCATGATGCAGGCTGCCATCCTCCAGCACCGCCACGCCGCGGCACTGGCCGGCCGCCTGCAAGGCCTGCGCGGAATGGGTGCTGTCCGCCAGCAGGTGCAGATGCGGCAACGCATGCAGGTCATCCCATTCGTCGGGCAGGATGGGCGTGATGGGCGCGAGGTCACGCTGCATCGCGCCTGGAATCAACAGCCGCGCTGGCAGGCGCGCGCCGATCGCCGCGATCAGCGGTCCCAGGCGGGCGGCCGCAGCACCCTCCACCGGCGCTGTGATGATCAGCCGCGGTGTGCTCAAGGCAGACGCTTTTCCAGGGCGCGGATGCGCAGTTCCATGCGCGCTTCGGCCAGCGCCAGGGCTTCGTGCAGCTGGTCTGCCATGCGGCTTGGATCGCCCATCGGCGGCAACGGCCGCGGCGTGATCTCGGCGCTCAGCTGCGCCAGGCGCTCGCGCATCTCCTGGCGGAGCGCGGTCAACTCGCTGCGCAATTCGCGCACCAGCGGCTGCGTGATCTGCACGGGCGCAGGGTGCGCCGGCGCCGCCCCGATCTGCCGATGCAGGAATTCCGTGCGCAGCGACAATTGCGTGGCCAGCGCCTTGTCTGGCTCGCTCGGGACCAGGGGGTCGTCGATCACCACGCGCCGCCCCAGCTTCTGAGCCTCCGGGGAGCCTGAGATGATATGCAGCGCGCGCACCCGCCCCGCCTGGCCTTCGGCGATGATGTCGCGGAAATGCGAATAGCCTTCCTCATCCGGCCAGCGCCCCAGCGCGGCCAAATAAAGGTTCACCAGGAAATCATGGTCGGAGCCGATCAGCAGGTCGGCGGCGCGGATCGCGTTCATGCCGCCTTGATGGCGCGCGGGCGAGGCGGTTGCAATCCGTCTTCTTGCGGCCCCGTTTCGGCCATGATCGGGCGGTAGCAATCTTTCGTTATAGTGTTGACCGTTCTACACCGCCTTCCCCATCCGCAGGTTTCGAAGCCCATGACCTCATCGCCCGGCGCAATCATCCCCGTCATTCTCTCCGGCGGTTCCGGCACCCGGCTGTGGCCGCTCTCGCGCGAGACCTATCCCAAGCAGTTCTGGCCGTTAGTCGGGCGCAACACCATGCTGGCCGCGACTGCGCTGCGCGCCGCAGGGGCAGGCTTCGCCGCCCCCATCGTGGTCTGCAATGAGGCGCATCGCTTCCTGGTGGCCGAACAACTGCGCGATGCGAAGCTGCCCAACCCGCGCATCCTGCTGGAACCGATGGGCCGCAACAGTGCGCCTGCGGTCGCCACCGCCGCCCTGCTGGCGGAAGAAGAAGCCCCGGGCAGTGTGCTGTGGATCATGCCGGCCGACAGCGCCATCCAGGACGAAGCCGCGCTGCATGCCGCACTCGCCAGCGCGGTGGCGGGTGCGAAGGCCGGCCGCATCGTCACCTTCGGCATGCAGCCGACCGCGCCGGAAACCGGCTTCGGCTATATCGAAAGTGGTGCTGAAATCGCTGGCACGCCCGGCGTGCATGCAGTCGCGCGCTTTGTCGAAAAGCCGGATGCCGCCACCGCGCGCGCCTTCATGGATGGCGGCAGGCATCTGTGGAACTCGGGCCAGTTCATCGCCACCACCACGACGTTGATCGCCGAGCTGGAACGCTTCGCGCCTGATGTGCTGGCCGGCGCCCGCGCGGCACTTGCCGCCGCCAAGCGTGACCTGGATTTCGTCCGCCTGGACGAAACCGCCTTCGCCCGCTGCCCATCCATCTCGATCGACTATGCGGTGATGGAGCGCACCGCCGTGGCGGCTGTGGTGCCCGCGGCACTTGGCTGGTCCGATGTCGGCAGCTGGGACGCGCTGTGGCAGATTGCCGAGAAGGACAGCGCCGGCAACGCCACGCAAGGCCCGGTTCATCTGGTGGGTGCGAAGAACTGCTTCGTCCGTAGCGAGGGCATGCTGGCCGGCGTGGTCGGCCTCGAGGATGCGGTGCTGGTCGTGACTGATGATGCGGTGCTGGCCATGCATCGCTCCGCCTCGCAGGATGTGAAGAAGTTGGTCGAACAGCTGAAGGCCCAGGGCCTGAAGCAGGCGACCGAACACCGCCGCATGTTCCGCCCCTGGGGCCACTACGAAGGCCTGATCCAGGGCACCCGCTTCCAGGTGAAGAAGATAACCGTTGTCCCGGGCGGCAAGCTGTCGCTGCAAAAGCACTTCCACCGTGCGGAACACTGGGTGGTGGTGAACGGCACCGCCATCGTTCAGCGCGACGAGGAACGCATCATGGTGCGCGAGAATGAGAGCGTTTACCTGCCCTTGGGCTGCGTGCACCGGATGGAAAACCCCGGCAAAATCCCGCTAACGCTGATCGAAGTGCAGGTCGGCAGCTATACCGGTGAGGACGACATCGTCCGCATCGAGGATACCTACGGCCGGGCTTAGGCCGTGATCGCGATGCTCACGACATCGCTATCACATGTGTGTTGAACCCGCGGTCGCCTTTCTGCACGCTCCCGTGTGAAACAGGGAACGTCGCGATGCCGCTGCTCGCCCTCATCATCGTGCTGCTGGCAGGCGCGATGCCGGTCATGGCGCAGCCCGCATGTCCGGCCAATGCCATGGGCCTGCCAGCCGGCGAGCCGCATGCCTGCCTCTGCGCCGCCCCCAGCGCCGGGTCCGTCTGGGGCAGTGACACCTACACCGCCGACAGCAACATCTGCACCGCGGCCCGCCATGCCGGTGTCATCGGCCCGCAGGGTGGTGCCGTCACGGTGCAGCCAGGCGGCGGCCTTGAGCGCTTCCGCGGCAGCCGCAGCAATGGCCTGGCGACGATGGATTACGGCGCCTATCCGCGCAGCTTCACCTTCCGGGGCGAACGCATCGCCTCGGCCGAAGCCCCGCGCGCGGGCATCCAGGAATGCGGCGACACCATGCAGGGCGAACACGGCGCGACCGAGCCGGTGCGCTGCGTCTGCACCGCCGGAGCGGTGGCCCGTGCCGGCACCGTCTGGGGCAGCGATGCCTATACCAGTGACAGCGCCACCTGCCGCGCCGCGCTGCACGCCGGCGCCGTCGGCCGCGCGGGCGGAGAGGTCACGATCCGCATGCTGGGCGGCCTGCCGCGCTATGTCGGCATCACCCGCAATGGTGTCACCACGCAGAATTACGGCCCCTGGGGCAATAGTTTCCGCTTCGAGGGCGTCAGCGCCGGCCTGCAGCTCTGCCCCGACAACATGACCGCCTTCGCCGGCGGCACCGAAGCGCTGGACTGCATCTGCACCGGCGAGGCCACTTTGCGCGCCGGCACCATCTGGGGCAGCGGTCCCTACACGGCCGACAGCCTGACCTGCCGCGCCGCACGCCATGCGGGGGTGGTGCCCATCACCGGCGGCCAGGTGAGTGTGGTGATGACTGGCGCGCAGTCGCGCTGGGCCGGCAGCACGCGGAACGGCGTGGCGACCAGCAACTGGGAGGAATACCCCGCCGGCTTCCGCTTCGAGGGTGCTCAGAATGTGATGGTGGGCGCGCCGGTGCAGGCGCCGGTGGCGGATAGTCTGCGGCGCACCGGCAAGGTCGCGCTGTATGTCACCTTCCGCACCGGCTCCGCGGATCTGGACATCAGCGCTGCGCCGACCCTGATGCAGCTGCGTGATGCGATGCAGGCCGATACCGGGCTGCGCCTGCGCATCGTGGGCCACACCGACACCCAGGGCACGCCAGCCATCAATGGCCCGCTGAGCCAGCGGCGAGCGGCCGCCGTGGTGGCCTGGCTGTCGCAGAATGGTATCGCCGCCAACCGCTTCCTGGCCGAAGGCCGCGGCCAGGCGCAGCCCATCGGCGACAATGCCACCGAGGCAGGGCGTTCACTGAACCGGCGGGTGGAGGCGGAGCGGCTGGATTGATGGTCTTGGCTGGCCGGGCAGTCGCTCTGTCGGCCGGCCCTATCACCGCGATAGGCAAGACCATTCGCCCCGATCACAAGGTTTTTCCGGTGCGCCAAAAGACGCGTGAGCCGCGCTGCCGCAGAATTCGGCATCGCAGGAGAACACGCCATGAAAACACTTCGCATCGCCACGCTGGCCGTCCTGGCCATGACACTTCCCGCCGCCGCACAGACCGGCCCGAATGGCGGTCGGATGGTGTGCAATGACCGCGTCGAGATCGGGCCCATCCAGCCCATGAACGTCTGGGGGGTGCTGGAACTGCAGATGCCGTTGCGCAACCTGCGCGACCGGGCGCTGCGCGCCACCATCGTGGCGCCGGCCCTGCCTGCGCTCACCACGGTACCGGCCGGGGTCAGCGTGGCGCCGCGATGGAACAGCCAGACCCGCATCGGCACCTGGACCGGCAGCGTGGCCGACATTCCGCGTGACTTGCTGGGGCGGTTGACGGTGCAGTGCAACTGGGGGTGATCCCCCCGCACAGCCCGGTTGCCAGCCACGCCCCGGCATGGCTCAGTGCCTACCATGCCGTCGCTAGCGCTGCCGCGCCGTGCCCTACCCGCTATCGGCCTTGCCACTGCGGCGGCCGCGAGCGATGCGCGGCCGGTCCTGAATGATGCCAGCCGTCTCAGCGCCACGCCCGTCTTTTCCCACTGGGTCGCGCGCGGTGATGCGCAAGCCGCCATCATCGCCCGGCTGCGCGCGGAACTGGCCAGCGCGCGCAGCGCCGGCCGCCCGCTTGCGGTCTCGGCGGCGCGGCATTCCATGGGCGGGCAGAGCCTGCCGCGTGACGGCCACGCCATCACCGCCGATGGCTGCGTGCTGGAACCCGACGCCGCCGCGCGCCAATATCGTGCCAGCGCCGGCAGCCGCTGGCATGAGGTGATCGCGCGGCTCGACCCGCTGGGTTTCTCGCCCGCGGTCATGCAGTCCAACAGCGATTTCGGGCTGGGCGCCACCTTCGCGGTCAACGCGCATGGCTGGCCGGCGCCGCATGGTCCGTTCGGCAGCACCGTGCAGGCGATCCGGCTGATGCTGGCCGATGGCAGCATCGTGGAATGTTCGCGCACGCAGGAACCGGCGCTGTTCACGCTGGCCATGGGTGGCTATGGCCTGACCGGCATCATCCTGGACCTGGTCGTCGGCATGGCGCCGAACGCGCTGATGCAGCCAAGCTTCACCGTCATGCCGGCCGCGGAATTCGCGCCCCGCTTCGCAGCCGCCGCGCGCGGCGGTGCCGCGATGCTGTACGGCCGGCTGAACATCTCCCGCCCGTTCTTCTTCCAGGAGGCTTTGCTGGTCACCTACACGCCCGCGCCCACGCCCGAAGGCGGGTTGCCGGGCCTCGACCGCAGCGGCGGCCGGTATGGGGGGCTGACGCGCCGGCTGTATCGCGCGCAGCCGGGCCTCGAGGGCATGAAGCAGCTGCGCTGGTTCACCGAACGCAGCCTGGCGCCCGCACTCGGCCTCGGCGCCGGCACGCGCAACAACCTGATGAACGAACCGGCCGAGAACCTGGCCAACCGCGACCCACACCGCACCGACATCCTGCACGAATACTTCATCCCGCCCGACCGCTTCGGGGAGTTCCTCGCACTGTGCCGCCGCGTGATCCCCGCATCACCGCTGGAATTCCTGAACGTCACGCTGCGCTGGGTGGAGCGCGACGAAACCCCGGTGCTGACCTGGTCCGGCACCGACCGCATCGCCGCTGTCATGTCTTTCAGCCAACGCCTGAACGGAGAGGACGAGGCGGCGATGATGCGCCTGTCCGAAATGCTGGTGGAAGGCGTGGTGGCATTGGGTGGCAGCTTCTATCTGCCATACCGCCTGCATGCGCGGCGCGAACAGTTCCGCGCCGCCTATCCGCGCGCGGATGAATTCGCCGCCGCCAAGCGGCGGCTCGACCCGGGCCTGCTGTTCCGTCACGCCCTGTGGGACCAATGGCTGTCGGGTTGAGGAGAACAGGATGCGCGCACTGGCCTTGGTATATGCGTTGGTGCTGCTGGCCGTCGGCCTGCTGAACCAGGTGCCCGGCATCACCGATGCGCAGGGGCGGGTATTCGGCATCTTCGCCCTCGATATCTTCGATGATCTGCTGCATCTGGGCTCGGCCGCCTGGGCGGGTATTTCGGCGGCGCTGTCGCGGCGTGCATCGATCACCTTCCTGCGCGTCTTTGGTCTGTTGTACCTGGCCGACGGGCTGCTGGGGCTGGCGACCGGGTCTGGGTATCTGGACCTTGGCATCCTGGTCTGGGGCGTGCAGGACCTGCCGCTGATGTTCCGCATCCTGGCGAATGCGCCGCATTTGTTGTTGGGCGGTGTGGCGACGCTCGCCGGCTGGCGGGCGCGGCCATGAGGTGGCTGCTGGGGATGGCGTTGCTGGCGCTGGGCCTGCTGCTGGCGCCGGTTGCGCGCAATGAACTGGCCTGCACGGCAAGCGCCGCCCCGCCACCGCCCCGCGCCGCATTGCTGCCGGCGGAATTCCACCGCCCGCTGGCCAATACGCTGCTGACCTATCCCGAATGGTCGATCGTGCATGCCTATGAGGATTTCGCCGCCGTCACGCGCCGGTCCGGCGAAGCGGATTTCGACTATGTGGGCGTCGTCACCGGCTATTGGCGCAGCCTTTGTTCATTGACGCATGAGGCTTCGCGCCTTGGCCCCATCGGTGGCGACGTGCGCGCCATGCTGGCGATCATCGGCGTCAGCTTCACCGCTGAAATGGCCGTGAAGGGCGCCTGGGAGAGCACGATCGGGCGCCTGACCGCCTGGTGGCGCGGCCCAGAGCCCACGCCCGAGGACCAGCTGGCACTCGCCGTCGCCGAGGAATACGCCGCCTTCCTGCAACAGACGCCGTGGTACCAGTTCCCCTTCCTGGGTGCCATGCGCCGGCTATGGGCACAGCCGCTGGGCCAAGTGTCCTGGGTGCGCAGCGTGGAGCGCCGCCTGGCGCTCAGCATGGAATACGGTGGCAAGGCGATCTACGCGGTCGGCATCGGCGCGATGGCCGGCGCCGCGCCGGCGGCGCTGACGATCAACAGTGTCGTGCGCGCCGTGCCGGATGCAATGCTGGCGGCCGACCCGGCAGTGACCCCCCGCGGCCCGCTGGGCGGCGGTGCCTGGGTGCAGACGCCGCGCTACCGAGCCTTCACGGACTTCCTGCGCCGGGTCGCGGCCGCGGGTGGTGATGTGGTGGAAATCGCCGGGCAGGACCGCATCCTGGTCACCGTCATCCTGCCCGAGAGCGACGGGCGCGCTGCCCTGCTGCACGCCCCCTTGCAGGCGCGGCCGGGCCAGGCGCGCTTTGGCCTGCTGGTGCGCGTGGATGAATTGGCCGGGCTGCTGCGCACGCTGGGTCCGGCCTTCGAGCACGCCTATGACTACTGAACTGCGCGCGGCCCTGGCGGCGCTGGGGCTTTGGGCCTGTGCGCTGCCGGCCGTGCCGCTGCTGCTGCCGGCGGACGCGCCTGTGCTGGTGTTGGCGCCCGCGCGCGCTTGGCCTGTGCTGATGGAAGGGCAGGTCGCGCTGGTGGGTCGCGCCTGGCCGTTCTGGCAGCTGCGCGGCGATGTGGGGGCATTTTATGGCGCCGGTGCCTGGCTGGTGCTGCCGGCGCCGCGCGGCGGCTGCGTGCCGCGCGCGGGGTGACCTACGCGGACAGAAATTCCACCTTGGCACCTTCGAACACGCCACATGTCAGCGGCCCGCCATACACCGCGCCAGTGTCCAGGTTGATGCGGTTGGCGTGGCGTTCTGGCTCGCGCCCGCGCGTCGGCGTGTGGCCATGCACTATGATGGCGCCGTGGTCCGCGTCGCTGTCCAGGAAGGGGCGGCGGATGCGCAGCAGGTCCTCGGGGTCCTGGGCATCGAGCGGGATGCCGGGGCGCACGCCCGCGTGCACAAAGAAATATCCGCCGGCGCGATGCGTGGCAGGCAGGCTGCGCATCCAGGCCAGGTCCGCCTCCGGCAGGTGCCAGCCACTGCGCGGCCCCGCCGGATCGCACCCCCAGGACCGCAGCGCGGCATCACCGCCATAGGCGAGCCAATCCGCGCAGGCCGCGCCATCGCCGGACAGCGCGGCCAAAGCGGTGGCTTCGTGGTTGCCCATCAGGTTCACGCATGGCAGGTCGCAGCCGCGCAGGAAAGCCACGACGCCGGCGGAATCCGGGCCGCGGTCGATGTAGTCGCCCAGATGCACCACGGTGTGGCGGCGGCAGGGATGCGCCTTCAAATCGGCCCGGATCGTGCCATGCAGCGCGCGCAACTTATCCAGGCAACCATGGATATCGCCGATGGCGTAGATGCGCTCACCGGGCGGCAGCATCATCGCGCCGACGCGCTCGCATCGCTGCGCGTCGTGCCGGCGCGTTGCGCCAAGGCAGCGGCCATGAATTCATCCAGGTCGCCATCCAGCACGGCGTCCGGGTTGCCCTTCTCCAGATTGGTCCGCAGGTCCTTCACCATCTGGTAGGGCTGCAGCACGTAGTTCCGGATTTGGTGACCCCAGCCGATATCGGTCTTGCCGGCCTCGATGCCATCGGCCACCGCTTCACGCTTGCGCAGCTCCAGCTCGTAAAGCCGCGCCTTCAGCATATCCATCGCGATGACGCGGTTGCGGTGCTGGCTGCGGTCCTGGGTGGAGGCCGCCACGATCCCGGTCGGGATATGCGTGAAGCGCACGCCGGATTCGGTCTTGTTGACGTGCTGGCCGCCGGCGCCGGAGGCACGGAAAGTGTCGGTCTTCAGGTCGGCGGGGTTGATCTCGATCTCGATCTTGTCGTCGATCACCGGGTAGACATACACGCTGGCGAAACTGGTCTGCCGGCGGGCCGCGGCGTCGAACGGCGATATCCGCACCAGGCGGTGCACCCCAGTTTCGGTCTTCAGCCAGCCATAGGCGTTGGGGCCGGTGACTTGCAGCGTGGCGGATTTCAGGCCGGCCTGCTCGCCTTCGGATTCCTCGGTCAGGATGGCCTTGTAGCCATGCGCTTCGGCCCAGCGCATGTACATGCGCAGCAGCATTTCCGCCCAGTCCTGGGCCTCGGTGCCGCCGGCGCCGGCGTTGACTTCCAGATAGGCGTCATTCGCATCCGCCTCGCCCGAGAGCAGGCTTTCGATCTCGCGCCGCTTGGCGTCCGCGGCGAAGGCGTGCAGGTCGGCCACGGCGGCGTTCGCGGTGTCCGCATCGCCCTCGGCCTCGGCCAGTTCGATCAGCTCCATCGCGTCGGCCACGCCGCGTTCCAGGGCCAGCACGCCCTTGATTTGCGTGTCCAGCCTGGTGCGCTCGCGCATCACCTTCTGGGCCTGGTCGGCCTTGTTCCACAGCGTCGGGTCTTCGACGAGGGCGTTCAGTTCCTCAAGGCGGCGGTTGGCGGCATCCCAGTCAAAGATGCCTCCTCAGCAGGGACACGGAGGCCGTGATCTGCTCGTGCAATTGGGTGGCATCAGCGCGCATGGCCGGGTGTATCGGGGAAGCGCGCGGGAAGGGCAAGCCTTGACGCTGCGGGGCCGGCCTTCCACCGTCGGCGCAACCGGGGGAAACGGCGCATGCCGACCATGTTCGAGAAAATCTGGAACGGCCATCGCGTGCTGGAACGCGAGGATGGGCAGACCTTGCTCTACGTCGATCGGCACTTGCTGCATGACGGCACGGCGCCGGCGTTTGAAATGCTGCGCAAGCGTGGGGTGAAGCTGCGCGCGCCAGAACGCGCCTTCGCCACGCCTGACCACTACATGCCGACCGACACGCGGCGCATCGACGAAATCGCCAACCCGGAACTGCGCGAGATGGTCGCGTCGCTGACGCGCAACGCGGCGGCAGAAGGGTTCACGCTGTTCGGCCTGGACGATGCGCGTCAGGGCATCGTGCATGTCGTCGGCCCCGAACAGGGCATCAGCCAGCCGGGCATGCTGATCGTCTGCGGCGACAGCCACACCTCCACCCATGGCGCGCTGGGCGCGCTGGCCTTTGGCATCGGCATGACGGAGGTGGCGCATGTGCTGGCCACGCAATGCCTGTGGCAGCGCAAGCCGCGCGCCATGCGCATCACGTTGGATGGCGCGCTGGCGCCAGGTGTGACGGCCAAGGACATGATCCTGCACATCATCGCGCATATCGGCACCGCCGGCGCGACGGGGCATGTGATCGAATACGCGGGCTCGGCGGTGCGCGCACTGTCGATAGAGGCGCGGCTGACGCTGTGCAACATGTCCATCGAAGCCGGCGCGCGCGCCGGCATGGTGGCGCCGGATAACACCACCTTCGCCTATCTCGCCGGCCGCCACTATGCGCCGACCGATTGGGACCGCGCGGTGGAAGGCTGGCGCGCGCTGTGCAGCGATGCGGACGCGGTGTTCGACACCGAAGTAGCGCTGGATGCCGGCGCGATTGCGCCAACCGTCACCTGGGGCACCTCGCCGCAGGAGGCAGTCGCGGTGGATGGAATAGTGCCTGACCCGGCCGCCGCGCCCGATGCCGCCCGCCGCGCCGAAATGACCGCCATGCTGGACTACATGGATTTGCGCGCTGGCCAGCCCGTCGCGGGCATTGCCCTTAACCGCGTCTTCATCGGCTCCTGCACCAATGGAAGGCTGGAGGATTTACGGGCTGCTGCCGCCATCGCCCAAGGCCGCCGCGTGGCGGATGGTGTGCGCGCCTGGGTCGTCCCCGGCTCCGCGCCCGTGAAGCGCGCCGCTGAAGAAGAAGGCCTGCACCAAATCTTCCTCGACGCCGGCTTCCAATGGCGCGAGGCCGGGTGTTCCATGTGCCTCGGCACCAACGGCGAAATCGGCGCGCCTGGCGAGCGCATCGCCGCCACCTCCAACCGCAATTTCCGCGGCCGCCAAGGGCCAGGCGTGCGCACCCATCTGATGTCGCCGGCGATGGCGGCGGCCGCCGCGATCACCGGGCGCATCACCGATATCCGGACGCTGTGATGGACCGCTTCGCGCCCGTGCGGTCGGTGGCGGTGCCCTTCGCGCGCGACAACATCGACACCGACCAAATCCTGCCCGCGCGCTTCCTGCATTTGCCGCGCGACGCGGATCACGGCGCCTGCCTGTTCCGCGATTTGCGCTGGCGCGCCGATGGCTCTGAAGACCCCGATTTCCCGCTGAACCGCGCGCCCTGGCGTGATGTGCGCATCGCTTTGGGCGGGCGCAATTTCGCCTGTGGTTCGTCGCGCGAGAACGCCGTCTGGGCAATGCATGGCCACGGTTTCCGCGCCGTCATCGCGCCCAGCTTCGGCGATATCTTCGCGCAGAACGGGCTGAAGAACGGCCTGCTGCCGGTGCGCCTGCCGGAGGCCACGGTCGCCGCCATGATCGCGCGCGCGGAGGCCGACCCCAGCGCCGAACTCACCGTGGATTTGCAGGCGCAACACGTCATCGACGCGGACGGCATCGCGCACCCCTTCGAGATCGACCCCTTCGCCCGCCGCTGCTTGCTCGACGGCATCGACGAACTGGCCTTCACCCTGTCCCACCACGAGGACATCGCCGCCTTCGAAAATCGCATCGGCCGCGACAACCAGTGAGGTGGTTGGGGGACGCTGGCGGGTCGGCTGCGCGGGTCTTTTCCGCCCCTGATTCGTTACAGGCCTTGCCGATGCAACAAGCATCGGCTGCGCCCTGCGCCTTTCAGGGACGAAAAATCCCTCGCGCACCCTCAACCGCCAGCATCCCCCACCCACCTCTGAGGAACGCCATGATCGGACGCCGTACCCTGGCCGGGCTTGCATTGGCCACCCCCGCCTTGGCCCAGCCCGAATGGCCAAGCCGCACCATCCGCTGGATTGTCGCCTTCGCCGCCGGCGGTGCGGCCGACACCGCGGCCCGCGCCGTCGCCGCCGAATTGCAGGAAGCACTCGGCCAGCAGATCGTCGTGGAGAACCGCACCGGCGGCAACGCGGTCGTCGCCGCCAGCGCGCTGCTGCAATCCCCGCGCGACGGCTACACCTTCCTGATCGACGCTGCCAACCAGCTGACCAACCCGGTGCTGATGCGCGATGTGCCCTTCGACTACGCGACCAGCTTCGTGCCGGTGACGCAGCTCTCATCCTTCCCGCAGGTGATCGCGGTGAAGCATGACTTCCCGGCGCGCGACATCGCGGAGTTCATCGCACTGGCGCGCGCCCGGCCCGGCACCATCAGCGTCGGCACGCCGCCGGCGGCCGGCATGGCGCACCTGGCCTTGGCCGCGTTTGAACAGGCGGCGGGCATCCGCATCGTGCACGCGCCCTATCGTGGCGGCGCGGATGCGGCGCGCGACATCACCGCGGGCGTGGTGGATGCGGTGCTGATCACCACGTCTTCCATCCGTCCGCCGGTGCAGGCGGGGCGCGCGCGGGTGCTGGCGGTGACCAGCCTGGCGCGCGTGCCATCGCTGCCGGATGTGCCGACGCTGGCTGAATCCGGGTTTCCGGGCTTCGACCTGAACGATTGGAATGGTTTGTTCGCAGCGGCCGGCACGCCGCGCGCGATCATCGACCGCATGGGCGCCGCCGCCGGCACGGCGATCCGCTCGGCCGCGGTGCGCGCGCGGATGGACCCAGCGGGTGCGATCATGGTCGGCAATACGCCACAGGCCTTCGCGGATTGGCTCGCTGGCCAGCGCGGGCAGCTGACGCGCATCATCCGCGAGGCGGGGATCACCCTGGGCTGACGCCTGCGCGTCAGCCCAGGGTGATCAACGCTTCCACCAGCCGCGCTTCTTCGGCGCATCGGCCAGCGCCTCGACCGGCACGGGCTGCACGGGCGGGGCGATAACAGGCTCGGGCGCCGGCGGCGTGGC
>JAAFHD010000429.1 GCA_013298245.1 Alphaproteobacteria bacterium | reverse complement strand
CCCTGCGCGTCGCCGCTTTTGCTGATGAGAATGTCGTTGAAACCATCGCCATTCACGTCACCCGCCGAGGAAACGTTGCTGCCCACACCGAATGCGAGGCTTTCGCCAATGATGTTGAAGCCGGCACCGCTCGGGATGGCGGCCAGGTCGATATCCGTCCAGGTCGTGGTGCCGAAGATGATGCTGATCTGCCCGGCATTGGTGCGGCCCAGCGGGTCCGCGTTGGTGGACGCCACGGCGATGTCATCGATGCCGTCGCCGTTGATGTCCCGCAGGATGGCAACGCGGTTGCTGACCTGGTCGCCGCTGGTCGCACCCATCAAGCGAGCGCCATTGCCGAAGGCGGCGCCCACGCTGTCCACCGTCAGGGCTGCATGGCCGCCTGCCTGGCCGAACAGCACCCATGCGGTGCCAGCCGAACTGCGTCCCAGCAGACTGGAAAACGGGCTGCCGACGATCATGTCGCCGATGCCATCGCCATTGACGTCACCAAAACCACCGATGGTCTGGCCGAAATTGCCCGGCGCAGCGGTGCCGCCGCTGAAGGTGAAGCCACCGCCGACAACGCCGTAGGTCACGGTCACCTGGCCGGAGGCGCGGGCCGGTTCGGTGAAGGCGTAGTCGGCATGGCCGTCGTGATTGATGTCACCGATGCCGGTGGCGCTCGCCAATGCAGCGCTGGCAGCGCCGGTGTGCCGAATGCCATCCGTGGGCGCGATGCTGGCCAGGTCGAGATTGGCGTGCCCCGTCGCGTCGCCATACAGCAGCCAGGCCTGCCCAGCGCCCGCCGCGGCAAAGGGGGTGGAAAGCAGCAAGTCGCCGATGCCATCACCATTGATGTCGCCCGCACCGTTGACGTGCCGGCCCCACTGCTCCGCCGCCAAGGCGCCATCCACGCGAAAGCCATCCGCCAGCGTCAGCGCCGACACGTTGCGATCGGCCGGCGCCGTCACGCCGCCGAAGATCACGTGCACGACGCCGGCATCCACCCGGCCCTGCGGATCGGCGCGGTCGCCGCCCAGGATGATGTCAGCATAGCCATCGCCGTTGATGTCCCGCGCGCGGCCGACGAAAGAGCCAAGCCGGTCCCCTGCCGCAGCACCGACGACGCGCCACGCCACCACGCCATTCACCACATTGACCATGTCCGCCAGGTCGAGCGTCGCGCCGAAAGCCATGATGATCCTCCTTCTTTGCACCAGACGTTGCGCAGCACAGCAGGCGCGCGCATCCACACTTCTGTGGATGCCGCCGGCGGTGGGCGCGGGGATTTGGGGGGTAGCTAGATCAGCAGCTCGACACCGCAGGCGGCACCGGCGCGCTTGAGTTCCGCCATCACCTCGGCGGGTGGCGGGCCGGCGGGTGCGGTGGGTTCATGGCCCAGCGGCACCGCCTGGCCCAGCGTGCTGAACATCGCCTCATGCACGCGGCCCGGCCAGTTGACGACGAGCATTTCCGCCATGCCGGGTCCTGGGTTGCGGAAGCTGTGTACGGCGCCTGTCGGGATCGCGACATAGTCGCCGGGGCCGACCAGGCGCGTGGCGCCATCCACCTCGAATTCGTATTGGCCGCTCAGGATGCAGAAGGATTCCTGGTCGTCCGCGTGGCGGTTGGGCGGCGCGCCCGCACCAGGTGCTGTGCGGCATGTGCTGACCAGCAACGGCGCGCCGCCCGAGGGCCGCGCGCGGAAGGTCACGACATTGCCGAAGAGTTCGAAGCTGCTGGCGTCTGGCATGCTGGGTTCCTTTCCCGCGGTGTCACGTTATAAGACGTGATCGCGTTATAAGACACAACCTCGTTATGAGACAAGTGTATCATGCAAACTGCCCTGACCACCGGCCGCGCGGCGCAGAAGCTGCGCACGCGCAAGGCGCTACTGGCCACAGCGCGCGCACGGATGGAACGCGGCGAAACCACCGCCGTCGCCGCCGTCGCCGAGGAAGCGGGCATCTCGAAGGCCACCGCCTATCGCTATTTCACCACGGCCGAGACCCTGGCGATGGAAGCCGTCCTGGACGGCCATTTCGCCAGCCCCGAGGAGGTGGTCGGCCGCGAGCCGGATGTGCGCAAGCGCGTGCTGCGCGTCGCGCGCTACACCTTCAAGGCGACGCGCGAACAGGAGCGCAACTTCAGGCTTTTCCTGGCAAAGGCGCTCGAAGCATCCGTGCGCGAGGGTGCGCCGCAAGTGCGCGGCGCGCGGCGCCTGCCGATGTACGAACTGGCCCTCGCACCGGTGCGCGCGCAGCTGGGTGAAGCGCGCCACCTGCTGCTGGTGCAGGCGCTGACCAGCGTCACCGGCATCGAGACCTATGTCACGCTGGTGGATGTGTGCGGCCTGGACGCCAAGCGCGGCGAGGCGGTGATGCTGCTGACCGTCAACGCCGTCCTGGACAGCTTCCTGGGACCCGTGCGCAAAGGCGTGTGACACCACCGCCGCGCGGACCAAAACATGTTGCCTGCGCGCAGCATGTGCCTGCCCGTTGTTGAGAGCGGGATTCAGCATTTTCGGTGATTCCACCGTAGCGCATCCCGCTCTATTCTTCGCCGCATGCGCGCCCCGGAACAGGCCGAACACGCCGCGATCGACGCGCTCTACGCAGCCGCCGCCGATGCGTCGCAATGGCACGCGGCGGCCGCGGCGATGGCACAGGCGCTGCATGCTGGCAGCTGCGTTCTGCATTGCGCGGCAGGCCCGACGCGCCCGCCGCTGGCCTTCGCCACCCACGGCATACCGGCCGAAGCGATGACCGCCTATGCCCAGCACTTCCACCGCCATGATCCCTTCACGCCGGCGCTGGACGGCCTGGCCGCCGGGCGCAGTATCCGTGGCTGGGAACTCGGCCCCCCGGAGGCGTTCGCGCGTTCGGTCTTCTGGAACGAATACGCGCAGCCCTTCGCGCTGGGTTGGCAGGGCATCGGCAGTGTGATCGACGGCGCCGGCTCATCCATGATCCTGACGCGCCGGCGCGAGGCCGGCGACTACACGCCACCCGAACGCGCGCGGCTGGACCGCCTGCGCAAACACGCGGCGCGCGCCATTGCGCTGAACCGCCGCCTGGATGGCGCATCGCTGGTCGAGGACGCGTTCCACGCCATGGCCAGCCCCGCCATGATCGTGCTGCCCGATGGCCAGTTCCTGCGCGCCAATGCGGCCGCCGAGGCGATGGCCGCCACGCATCACCGCCAACTGGCCCGCCAAGGCGTTGCCCTGCCGGACTGGCCCGCACGCACCGCATTGCTCGCGCTGCTGGCCGAGGGCGCGGGCGTGCTGCGCGGCCCCGATGGCGTGCTGCTGCACGCAACGCCCTTGCCTGGCGGCCAGGTGCTGCTGACCTTCTCGGCAGCCCGGCCCACGCCTTCGCCGGACCGTCTGCGCATTGCGCTGAACCTGACACCAGCGGAAGCCGAAGTG
>JAAFHD010000428.1 GCA_013298245.1 Alphaproteobacteria bacterium | reverse complement strand
CGGCATCACCGCGCGCTGGGTCGGGCGCCTGGTGCCGCTGGTGGCCGCGGGGCATGTGCTGGCGGCGGGCTGCATCATCGGCTTCGTCGCGGCGGCCGACACGCCCTCGCGCGCGCTGGATGCGGCGCTGCTGGTGGCCTTCGGGATCGTCGTGTCCTTCCAGGTGATGCTGTTCGCGCTGGTGCGCAGCCGCGTGACACCGGAGGTCACGGGCCGCGCGCTGTCGGCGATGAACATGTTCTTCTTCGGGGGTGCTGCGGTGTTGCAGGCGGCATCCGGCCTGGCCGCATCATGGGGCGGAATCGCGGCGGCACTGCTGACCTTCGCCGCCGCGTTGATCCTGTGCAGCGCGGTGTTCCTGTGGCTGGAATTCAGCCGCAGCGCACGCTCATCCCGCCATCCACCACCAGCTCCGTCCCGGTGATGAAGCGCGCTTCGTCGCTGGCCAGGAACAACACGGCGGCCGCCGTATCGCGGCCGTCGCCGGCGAAGCCGAGTGGGATACGCGCCACACGCTGCGCGACCAGCGCGCCCACATCGCCGCCGGTGCGCTGGCCCGCGAGCCGCGCCTCGACCATCGGTGTGTGCATCTGGCCGGGCACCACGGTGTTCACCCGCACACCGCGCGCGGCGTATTCGACGGCCACCACGCGGCCGAACTGGATCACGCCGGCTTTCGACGCGGCATAGGCGACCTGCGCGGCACCCGTCCAGCGAATGCCCGAGGTGCTGGCCAGGTTCACGATGGCACCACCGCCCTGCCCTACCATCACCGGCAGGACGTGCTTGCACATCAGGAAGACGCTTTTCAGGTTCAGGTCGATCTGCGCGTCCCAGACCTCTTCGGCCATTTCCTCCGGCCCGCCGCGGGCGCTGCCGCCGACATTGTTGACCAGCACATCGATGCGGCCGAAGCGCGCGATGGTGTCCGCGACCAGGCGCGCAATGGCGGCGCTGTCGGTGACGTCGCAGACGGCTTGGTGGAATGTGCCGCCGGCTTCGGCAATGCAGGCGGCGGTTTCGGCCATAGGCGCGGCTTCGCGATCGATGCCGAGAACGGTGGCGCCCTCTGCGGCCAGCGCAACGGCAGTGGCGCGGCCATTGCCCCAGCCGGGGCCGACGCAGCCGGCACCGGTCACCACCGCGATCTTGTTCTTGAAGCGCATGGCGTCCTCCCCTTGCGGGAGGAGCATGGCCCGGCTTCAGCGCCCCGTCATGATCCGTTCGACCAACTGCTTCACCGATGGCACAAAACCATTCGAATAGAACGGGTCCTGCTTGAACCGATACGCATTGTGCCCGGCGAACATCAGGTTGCGTTCCAGGCTGCCCTCATGCGCGATGTCCTGCAGCGTCTTCTGGATGCAGAAGCTGCGCGGATCGGCCTTCTTGCCATTGGACAGATCAGCACTGTGCTGCGACCAGTTGGAGAAACGGCATGCGGACAAACACCCCATGCAAGCCGCCTGGTCCGCCAGGATTTCGCGCGACGATGCGGGTGTCACGAACACCAACGTGCTGTCCGGCGTCTTCAACGCCTCGGTATAGCCCTGGCTTTCCCAGGCCAGCGCGCGTTCGCGGTCATGCGGGGTGACCCAGGTGGGGCGGCGGCGCGGACCCACGCCGTACTCCGCCGTGTGGTCCCCCACCGGTTCGGACGAATAGGGAATCTGCCGCTCGGCACGCGCTTCCAGGTCGCGCAGGAAGGCGTTGCGCACGGCGGATGAATAGAACCCGGTCGGCGAGAAATTCTGCAGCGACACATCGCCCGGTTCCAGCTGCACCAGGCGCTGCTTCCAGGCTTCCGAGATCGGGCTTTCCTTGGTCAGCAGCGGGCGCGTGCCGAACTGGAAGGCGATCGGCCCGAGTTCCGGGTTGTCGATCCAGTCCTGCCATTCCTCCAGCCACCAGACGCCGCCGGCCATGATGATGGGCGTGTCGCCCAGGCCGAATTCGCGCATCTGCTCGCGCAGCTTCAGCACGCGGCCATAGGGCGGTTCGGGGCGGCGGGGGTCTTCGGAATTGGACAGGCCGTTATGGCCGCCGGCCAGCCAAGGGTCTTCATAGACCACGCCGCCGAGCCACTCGCTCACCTTCGAATAGCTGCGCTTCCACAGCGCCGAAAACGCCCGGCCCGACGACACGATCGGGTAGTAGTGCACGCGAAAATCACGCGCGATTTCCGCCAGCTTGTACGGCATGCCGGCACCACAGGTGATGCCGTTGATGAGCCCCTTCGCACCTTCCAGCATGCCGCGCGCCACGCGCTCCGCGCCGCCCATCTCCCACAGGATATTGGCGTGGATGCGCGCCTTCGGCCCGCCGATATCGCGCGCGCGCTGCGCCTGCGCGATGCCGCCGGCGATGCCATAAGCGACCAGTTCATCATGCCGGTCGGACCTGGTCTTGGCGTTATACACCTGCGGGATGACCCGCCCTTCGGCGTCATAGCTGTCGGCGTTGACGGCACTCAGCGTGCCGACGCCGCCAGCGGCGGCCCAGGCCCCCGCCGTTTGCCCATTGGAGACCGCGACACCCTTGCCGCCCTCCACCAAGGGAAGCACGTCCACCCCGCCCATGCGGATTGCGTTGATGGCCTTCACGGCGGCGTCCTCGAGTATAATTTCCGGGTTACATAACGATGAACCCGCGGTGACCCAAGGGGGCACCGCGGGGGGTTAACCGCTTGCAATCAGCGCGGCTTAGTCGCGCCGCGGGCGGCGGTCATCACGGTCACGGCGGGGGCGACGTTCGCCATCATCCTCGCCGGGTTCGCGCGGGCGCTTTTCGCCCACTTCGGCGGTGATGTCCGCACCCGTGGCCTGGTCCACCACGCGCATGGACAGCTTCACCTTGCCGCGATCATCGAAGCCCACGACCTTGACCCGCACCTGATCGCCTTCCTTGACGATATCGGTGGTCTTGGCGACGCGCGCATTGGCCAGTTCGGAAATGTGAACCAGGCCGTCCTTGCCGGGCAGGAAGTTCACGAAGGCGCCGAAATCGGCCGTCTTCACGACCTTGCCGATGTAGATGGCACCCACTTCGGCTTCGGCTGTGATGCCCTTGATCTTGGCGATCGCCGCATCGGTCGCATCCTGGCTGGAAGACGCGATCTTGATCGTGCCGTCATCCTCGATGTCGATCTTGGCACCGGTCTGCTCGACGATCTCGCGGATCACCTTGCCGCCGGTGCCGATCACGTCGCGGATCTTCTCCTTGGGGATGTTGATCACGGTGATGCGGGGTGCGGTCGCGGCCACATTGGTGCGCGCGCCGGAGATGCCCTTGGCCATTTCGCCCAGGATATGGATGCGGCCGTCGCGGGCCTGGCCCAGGGCCACTTCCATGATCTCAAAGGTGATGGACGCGATCTTGAGGTCCATCTGCAGGCTGGTGATGCCGGTCTCGGTGCCGGCCAC
>JAAFHD010000426.1 GCA_013298245.1 Alphaproteobacteria bacterium | reverse complement strand
AATCCATCGCGCTGGACATGAAGCGCTACAATGTGCGCAGCAATTGCCTGGCCCCGTTTGCGTGGTCGCGCATGACCAGCTCCATCCCGGCCGAGACGCCGGAGCAGAAGGCGCGCGTGGAACGCATCATGCGCATGGGGCCGGAGAAGAACGCGCCGCTGGCGGTGTTCCTGGCATCCGATGCCGCGAAGGAAGTCACCGGCCAGATCTTCGCGCCGCGCATGCATGAGCTGTTCCTGTTCAGCCAGAACCGCCCGATCCGCTCGGTGCATAGCGAAAACGGCTGGACGCCGGAGAAAATCGCCGAGATCGCCCTACCCGCCTTCCGTGCGAATTTCGTGCCGATGGAACGCTCGGGCGATGTCTTCTCGTGGGACCCCGCTTGAACCCGCGAGACCTGGTGGCGGCGCGCTACGGCGCGCTGCCCTTCGAACCGCCGGCGGAGATCCCGCCGGCGCTGGCGGCCGTGCTCGACCGCCGCGTCACGCGCCGCTACCGCGCGGACGCGGTGCCAGATGCGCTGCTGGACACCGTGCTGGCGGCCGCGCAATCCAGCCCCAGCAAATCGGACTTGCAGCAGTATTCCATCATCGTGCTGCGTGCCCCCGAAAAAATCGCGCAGATCGCCGGCTGGATCGGCACCATGCCATGGATCGCGCAGGCGCCCGTCTTCCTGGTCTTCTGCGGCGACATGCGGCGCGGCCAGCGCATCGCCGCCCACCACGGGCGCGAGCACGCCAACAACAACATGGACACCTTCCTGAACTGCACCGTCGATGCCGCCAGCGCCATGGCGCACACCATCATCGCCGCCGAACATGCGGGGCTGGGCACCTGCCCCATCAGTTACATCCGCAACCATCTGGAAAAACTCGCACCCATGCTGGGCCTGCCGCCTAGCGTCTTCCCCATCGCGGGCCTGACGCTCGGCTGGCCCGAGGCGCGCAACGAACCATCCCCGCGCCTGCCGCCATCGCTGGTGGTGCATCGCGAACGCTATGACGACAGCGGGCTGGAAGCGGCCCTGCCGGCGTACGACGCGCTGCGCCCACCCGCCAACCCGCGCTACCCGGAGGTGTTCGGCCCGGCCAAGGAATCCTGGTCCGCCAATGCCGCGCGCCAATTGGGCGTGCCGGAACGCGCCGGTTTTCGCGCCTGGCTGCGCTGGCGCGGCTTCGCGCTTGACTGAATTCGACAACCCGGGCGGCGCGGATATCGCCGGCAGCACCCGCCGCCGCGCCCGCCCGCGCGATGCCGCCAGCCTGATCCTGTGGCGCGACGGCAGGGATGGCCCGGAACTGCTGATGGGCCGGCGCAACCCCTCGCTGCGCTTCATGCCTGACGTCATGGTCTTCCCCGGCGGCCGCGTGGACCCGACCGACCATCGCGCGCCCGCCGCACGCGAATTGCGCGCGCCCGTCCTGGCCGCGTTGAACCGCGTCGGCGCGCGCGCCCGCGCCATCGCCATCGCAGCGGCGCGCGAATTGACCGAGGAGACCGGCCTGTCGCTGGGCGGCGCCGTGCCGGACCTTTCCGTGCTGGACTACCTCTGCCGCGCCGTCACGCCACCCGACCGGCCCATCCGCTTCAACGCGCGCTTCCTGATCGCGCCGGCCAGCGCCGCACAGGGCACGCTTCGCAGCAGCGGCGAGCTGACCGACCTTGGCTTCTACACCCCCGCCGCCGCGGCTGCCGCGCGCATGGCGACCATCACCGCGATGATCCTGCGCGAATTCCTCGCCTGGCACGCCATGCCGCCGGCGGCGCGCACGCGCCGGCAACTGGTGCGCATCCTCGGCAATGACGGCCGCGTGCCGGAGGTCAGCCGGTAAGACTGCCCAGCACTAACCCCGCCGCCGCAGTGATCCCCAGCGTCGGCAGCACGCCCAGCTTGCGCCAGAATAGGCAGCCGGCCGCCAATACCGTCAGCGCCAACGCCACCGGTTGCAGGCTGGTCAGCACCGGCAGGTCGATGCCCAACGGCCCGTCGGCGATGCGCGCGAACACCACCCGCAGCCCGAACCACAGCGCCAGGTTCGCGATCACGCCCACCACCGCCGCCGTCACGGCCGCAAGCGCCCCCTTCAGGCGCGGTGCGTCATGCAGGCGTTCGACATAGGGCGCGCCCAGGAAAATCCAGGCGAAGCAGGGCAGGAAGGTCACCCATAGCGTCAACGTGCTGGCAGCGATCCCGCCCAGCACGCCGCCCTCACGGAAGCCGGCCAAAAAACCCACGAATTGCAGCACCAGGATCAGCGGCCCGGGCGTGGTTTCGGCAAGCCCGAGGCCTGCCAGCATTTCGGGGGCGGAGAGCCAGCGGTAGCCCTCCACCGCCTCCTGCGCGACGTATGCCAGAACGGCATAGGCGCCGCCGAAGGTGACCACCGCCATCTTGGAAAAGAACCAGGCGACATCGGCGTAAAGCCCGCCGCCAGCCATCAGCATCGCCACCGGCCAAACCCAGAGCACCAGGCAGATCAACCCAGCACGGCGCGCCAGTGGGGCCAATGCGGCGATATGCCCGGGCTCCGCTTCCAGCTTGGCGTCCAGCAGGCTGGGTGGGCCGTCCTTCGCCTTGCCATGGCTGCCGGCGGCGAAGGCGTTGGGCAGCGCCAGGCCCAGTGCGAGTGCCGCCAGCACCACGATCGGGAAGGGCACCTGCAACACGAACAGTGCCGCGAAGGCAGCCACCGCCGTGGCCCAGGCGATGCGCCCCTTCAGCGCGCGTTTCGCGACACGCAGAAGGGCCTCGATCACCAGCACCAGGACCGCGCATTTCAGCCCGAGGAACAGCGCCGCCACCAGCGGCACCTGGCCCAGCAGCGCGTAGATCATGGACAGCGCCAGCATCACCGCCGCCCCCGGCAGCACGAAGAGCGCGCCGGCCACGATGCCGCCCTTCACGCCATGCATCAGCCAGCCGAGATAGGTGGCCAGCTGCATCGCCTCCGGCCCGGGCAGCAGCGTGCAGAAATTCAGCGCGTGCAGGAAGCGCTTGTCGCTGACCCAGTTGCGTTCGTCGACCACCTCGCGGTGCATCAGCGCGATCTGCCCGGCCGGGCCGCCGAAGGAGAGGCAGCCGATGCGGAACCAGACTTTCGTGGCCTCGGCGAAGGTGGGGAAGCTCATGCGGGTTTGCCTGCGGGCCAGTTGTGGGTTTCATCCGCGGCGTCGCGCGCCCAGCGGTAGAAGGCGTCGTAGAGCGCCATGCCGGCGTCGAGCTGCGCCAGATCATCGCGGTGCATGCGCGAGAGGCCAAGCGATGCCGCCAGCAACCCGGCCGCTTCCGGCGCCAGGTCCAGCCGCGCGGTATCCGCCCCGCGCACGATCAGCGCCAGGCGTTGCAGGGCCTGCGTTTCCAACGCGAATTCGCGCAGCATCACATCGAAGGTGCACAGCGCCCCTTCATGCGACCAGCGCCCGCCCTC
>JAAFHD010000427.1 GCA_013298245.1 Alphaproteobacteria bacterium | reverse complement strand
GCTGGTGGTTATGGTGCGCGCCCGGCTGGCCCTGGCGGCCCGCCGCGTGGTCCGCGTCCCGATGGTGCCGGTGGCCCGCCGCGCCGCCCGGTTGGCGCGCCTGGTGCCGCGCCGTCCGGCGCGCCGCGCCCGACGCTGCGTGGCCGTGAGGAAACCCCGGTTGATGACGGTCGTCCGCGCCGCACCGCCCCTGGCGGCCCGCCGCGCAAGGCGCCCGTCACCGCGCCGCGCAAGACACCGCCGGCTGGTGACCAGCAACGCCGTCTGGGCCGCATCGATGTGGCCGCAGCACTTGAGGGTGATGACGAACGCACGCGTTCCATCGCTTCCATGCGGCGCGCGCGCGAACGCGAACGCCGGCAGATGGAATTGCAGCGCCTGCGCTCCGGCGCCGAACGCATCGTGCGCGATGTTGTCGTGCCCGAGACCATCACCGTGCAGGAACTGGCCAACCGCATGGCCGCGCGTGCCGGCGATGTCGTGAAGGCGCTGTTCCGCATGGGCGTGATGTCCACGCTGACGCAAAGCATCGACGCCGATACCGCGCAGCTGGTGGTGGAAGAATTCGGCCACCGCGTGAAGCGCGTGGCGGAAGACGACGTGGAACAGGGCCTGGAAGGCGCGATCGACGCCGATGAGGACCTGGTGGCGCGCCCGCCCGTGGTCACCATCATGGGCCATGTCGACCACGGCAAGACCAGCCTGTTGGATGCCCTGCGCAAGACCGATGTCGCGGCGAAGGAAGCCGGCGGCATCACCCAGCATATCGGCGCCTATCAGGTGCAGATGAAGGGCGGCCAGAAGATCACCTTCCTGGACACACCTGGCCATGAGGCGTTTACCGCGCTGCGTGCGCGTGGCGCCAAGGTGACCGACATGGTCGTGCTGGTGGTCGCCGCTGATGACGGCGTGATGCCGCAGACGATCGAGGCCATCAACCACGCCAAGGCGGCCGCCGTGCCGCTGATCGTGGCGGTCAACAAGATCGACAAGCCCGGTGTGAACCTGGACCGCGTGCGGCAGGAATTGCTGCAGCACGAGATCGTGGTGGAAGAGCTGGGCGGCGAAACGCAGGAGATCCAGGTCTCGGCGCTGAAGGCGCTGAACCTGGACAAGCTGGCGGAAGCCATCGACCTGCAGGCGGAAGTGCTGGAGCTGCGCTCCAACCCCAAGCGCGGCGGCGAAGGCACGGTGATCGAGGCCAAGCTGGACCGCGGCCGTGGCCCGGTGGCCACCGTGCTGATCCAGCGCGGCACGCTGCGCACCGGCGATATCGTGGTGGCCGGTGCTGAATTCGGCCGCGTGCGCGCGCTGGTGAACGACAAGGGCGCGCAGGTGAAGGAAGCCGGGCCGTCGGTGCCGGTGGAAGTGCTGGGCCTGTCCGGCGTGCCGGCCGCGGGCGAACAGCTGGTGGTGGTCGAGAACGAGACGCGGGCGAAGGAAATCTCCGAATTCCGCCAACGTCGCCTGCGGGAAAAGGCGGCAGCGGCGCTGAATGCAGGCCGTGGTTCGCTCACCGACATGCTGGCGCGCATCCAGGCGGGCGAGCAGAAAGAAGTGGCCGTCGTGGTCAAGGCCGATGTGCAGGGCAGCGCGGAAGCCATTGGCGTCACGCTGGGCAAGCTCGGCAACGACGAAGTGCGGGTGCGCATGCTGCACAGCGCCGTCGGGCAGATCACCGAAAGCGATGTGCAATTGGCCAAGGCGTCCAACGCCATCCTGGTCGGCTTCAACGTGCGCGCGACCACGCAGGCGCGTGAGATGGCGCAGCGCGATGGCGTGGATATCCGCTACTACTCGATCATCTACGAAGTCGCTGACGACGTGGAAAAAATGGTCAAGGGCAAACTGGCCCCGGTCCACCGCGAGAAGTTCATCGGCTACGCGCAGATCCTGCAGGTGTTCGAGGTCAAGCGCCTGGGCAACATCGCCGGCTGCCGCGTGACCGAGGGCGTGGTGAAGCGCGGCTGTGGCGTGCGACTGCTCCGCGACGGCGTGGTGATCCACACCGGCGAACTGGCCACGCTGCGTCGCTTCAAGGATGACGCCAAGGAAGTGACCAACGGCTACGAGTGCGGCATGTCCTTCCAGAACTATGACGACATCCGCGTCGGTGATCAGATCGAGTGCTTCGAGACGGAGACTGTGGCTGCCGCGTAAGCGGCAGCACAGGGAGACTGGCTATGTCCAAGCGCGCGCATGACCCCGCCGCGGGTCCGTCCCAACGCCAATTGCGCGTCGCGGAGGAAGTGCGCCACGCGCTCGCCGCAACCTTCACGCGTGGCGAGTTCCGCGACCCCGCGCTGGCCGGCATGCATATCACCGTGACGGAGGTCCGCGCCTCCCCGGACCTGAAGCACATGACCGCCTTCATCAGCGCGCTGGGCCGTGACGTGACCAAGGAAGAATTCGCCGCGCTGCGCCGCGCCCATGCCTATGTGCGTGGTGAAGTCGCGCGCTCCGTCCGGCTGAAATATGCGCCCGACATCCATTTCCAATCCGACACGGCGCTGGACTACGCGGTGAAGATCAACGAGCTGCTGAACCGCCCTGAAGTCATCCGCGACACCAAGGGCTAGCAACCGGGCGCGCGACACCCGATCTTCACATCATGTCCCTTGAAGCCGATCTCCTCCTCGACCGCCGCCGCCTGAAGCGCCGCCTGCTGCTGTGGCGGGTGTTTGCCGTCGCTGCCATTGCAGCACTGGCCTGGGCCTTCCTGCCGGAGGACCTGGACCCAGTTCCCACCGCGCACATCGCGCGTCTGGACGTGCGCGGCGCCATCACCGAAGACCGCAAGGTGCTCGAAGCGCTGGACCGCGTGGCGCGTGACAGCAACATCCGCGCGTTGATCGTCGCGATCGACAGCCCCGGCGGCACGGTGGCCGGCGGCGAGGCGCTGCACGCCGCCATCCGCCGCGTGGCGCAGAACAAGCCGGTGGTGGCCACCATGGGCGCCACGGCGGCGTCAGCCGGCTACATGGTCGCCCTGCCGGCGCACCGCATCTTCGCGCGTGAGGGCACGCTGACTGGTTCCATCGGCGTCATCCTGCAATCCTTCGACGCCTCGGAATTGCTGGCCCGCCTGGGCGTGCGGCCGGAAACCGTGGCGTCCGGCACGCTGAAGGACCAGCCCAGCCCCTTCCGCCCGCTATCCCCCGAAGGTCGCGCCAGCCTGGAACAGACCGTGATGGACATGCACGGCCAGTTCGTCGGCATGGTCGCCGCCGCGCGCAACATGGAAGACGCGGCCGTGCGCGCGCTGGCCGATGGCCGCGTCATGACCGGCCGCCGCGCGCAGGAAGCCGGCCTGGTCGATACGCTGGGCGGTGAGCGCGAGGCGCGCGAATGGCTGGCCACCGAACGCCAGGTGCCCACCACCCTGCCCGTCCGCACAATAGAGACGCGCCCCCTGGCCGAACGCCTGC
>JAAFHD010000425.1 GCA_013298245.1 Alphaproteobacteria bacterium | reverse complement strand
CGCCACACCCACGCGCGGATGCGCGAACCAGATCGCCGAAATGGTGGGCGAGACCACGACACTCGCCGCCCCCGTATCCCGCCTGCCGGTCGGCACCGACACATCCAGGAAGGACTGCACAGCGTATTGCCGCGACGCCGCCCAGATATACGACATGCGGAAGGACACATCGCCCGCACCCAGCACGCGGCGCGATCCGCCGCCGCCAGCACCACTATCGGCATCCGGCCCGATGGGTGCGGCGTCACCATCGGCGATGCGCGCATAGACCATGGGTGTCTCGATCCGCAGCGCCATGCGCCCACCGAGGAAGGGCTCCGCGAAACGCAGCCGCACATCCTGCGTCAAGCCGCGGCCCAGCGCGCTGGTGGTGGCGCCGAACCCTGCCTGGCGATCGTAGAGAAAGGGCGTGTCGGGTGCCACGGGTGGCGCATGCGCGGTGGTCTGCGCGCGCAGCGCGGTGGCGGAGAGCAGCAGAAGGAGAGCGGCGCGCATGCCGCCATCGCAGCACGATTCGGCGCTATGCCGCACGCTCCATTTCCACCAGGAAGTCCACGAAGGCCTGGATGCGCGGCAGGCGATGGCGAGCGGGTGCCATCACCGCCCATTGCGGCACGTCCTCCGAGACATGCGGCACCTCCAGCAGCGGCACCAGGCGGCCATCGGCGATGGCGTCGCGCAGCAGGTAGTCGGTGGCGCGGATGATGCCCAAGCCCGCCAATGCCATCTCGCGAAGCGCCTCTGCGCTGTCGGTCGATAGCGCGCCCTTCACCTGCATGACCTGCACGGCGCGGCCGCGCCGGAACGGCCAGGCGGTCAGGCGGCGAAAGCCGTGCAGCACGATGCAGTCATGGGCTGCGAGGTCGGCGGGGCGCTTGGGCACACCGCGCCGCGCCAGATACGCCGGTGCCGCGCAGATGATGCGCCGCCCCATGCTGATGCGCCGCGCGACCAGCGATGAATCGTCGAGCGCGCCGGTGCGCAGCACGATATCCGCACCCGATGCGACCAGGTCCACGCGCTGGTCGCTGATCATCAGGTCCAGCGTGATGTCGGGGTAGCGCGCGGTGAATTCGGGCAGTGCCGGTATCAGCCGATGGCGCGCATAGGCACTGCCGGAATTGATCACCAGATGGCCGCGCGGCCGCGCGCTGCTGGCCGTCACATCGGATTCGGCGGCGTCGATCAGCGCCAGGATATCGCGCGCGCGGGCGGCGTAGAGCTCGCCCTCGGGCGTGAGCGCGATGCGGCGCGTGGTGCGCGTGAGCAGCCGCACGCCGAGCCGCGCTTCCAGCCGCTGCACGAGTTTGGAGAGTGCGGAGGGCGTGAGGTGATACCCGCGCGACGCAGCCGCGAAGCCGCCACGGTCGATGATGCGCAGGAAGGCGGTCATGTCGGCCGAGGCGGCCATTACGGAATCCAGTTCAGTAATCCCGATCCCCGATAGCGGATTATCGCTATGCGATGGAAGGCGCAATCTTCGCCAACAAGGAGAACACGATCATGCAGAACGACACCACGCCATGGTTCGGCGCGCTGCGGCGCTGGATGCGCGTCCAGCGCGAAATTTCGGAACTGGTCGCAATGACGCCGCGCGAAAAGCGCGACGCGCAGATCAGCGACTATGACCTGCGGTGGCGTTGATCACCGCACCAGCATCAAGGTCAGCGTCGGGAAGATGCTGAGCAGCACCAGCACCACCGCCGTCACCAGGCAATACGGGATGGTCCAGAGGAAGATCTGCCCTGGCTTCATCCCCGTCACGGCGGCGGCGATGAACAACGCGATCCCCACCGGCGGTGAGACCAGCCCCAGCACCAGGTTGATGCTGACCACCACGCCGAAATGCACGGGGTCGATGCCATACACATCCGTCGCGATCGGCAGCAGGATCGGCACCACCATGATCAGGCCCGGAATGCCGTCGATGACGGTGCCGATCAACAGCAACATGAAGTTGACCAACAGCATGAAGCTGACCGGGCCGGTGGCGATGGTCTGGATCCAGGCGGCGATATCCTGCGGCACCTTGCCGAAGGTCAGCACCCAACCGAACACGGCAGCGGTCGCCACCATGAACAGCACCACGGCGGCGTTGCGCCCGGCGGCGTAGAACATGCGCGGGATGTCGCGGTCATGGAATTCGCGCGTGACGAACCGCCCGATCAGATAGGCCGCCACACAGGCCACGGCCGCACTTTCGGTCGCGGTCGCGACGCCGGTGGTGATGCTGCCGATGATCACTGCGGGGATCGCCAGCGTCAGCACGCCATCGCGCAACAACACGCCCCGTGCGCGCCACGACAGCGGCTGCGGCGTCGGGAATGGCCGCACCAGCCCGATGCAGAACACCACCATGATGAAGCCCGCCGTCAGCATCAGCCCGGGGATGATGCCGGCGATGAACATGTCGCCCGTGGCGACCCGCGCGAGCACCGCATAGACCACGAACATCATCGATGGCGGGATGATGGGTGCGAGCAACCCCGCCGCCGCCGTGGTCGCGACCGAGAAGCGGCGGTCATACCCTTCGCGGTCCATCTGCGGCACGATCACGCGCGACATGATGGCGATCTGCGCGGCGGCCGAACCCAGGATGCTGGCCATCAGCGCATTGGCCAGGATGTTGATGTAGGCCAGCCCACCGCGCACCGTGCCGACAAAGGCGCGTGCCAGCCCGATCAGGCGTGTGGTGATGCCCGCACCGTTCATGATCTCGCCCAGGATCAGGAAGAGCGGGATCGCCAGCAGGCCGTAATTCTCCACACCACCAAACAGCTGGATCGGATACGACCCCAGCAGCACCTGGTTGTTCGACGCGAAGATATAGGCCGCTGCCGACAACGCCAGCACGATGCCGATCGGCGCGCCGACGAACAGCAGAAACACGAAGGCGATGGTGGTGATCAAATCTCGGCTTCCGTCCGTTCGGCGAAGGCTTCGCGCCCCAGCATCGCAGCGACGTCTTCCGTCAGGTTCGCCGTCGCGTGGATGGTCGTGGTGATGGAAAACCACGGCAGCACGAGAAAAAACCACCATTTCGCGAAGGGCACCGTGGTGGGCCTGTCCATGTAGATGCCGTTGAAAGTGGCTTCAAAGAAGGGCTGCAGCTGCCAGTTATTGGCGGCGAGCGTCGGCAGGTCGAACCACCACCAGCACAGCAGCACCATCAACACGCCGAACAGCAGCACCAGCGCATCCACCACCACCCGCGCGGCGTGGCGCCACGCATCGGGCAGCGGGTCGGTAAGCACCGTCACCGCGAAATCCAGCCTGAGCCGCACCAGCAGGGACGCGCCGATGAAGCAGGCCCAGACCATGGCGAAGACCGCTGCCTCATCCACCCAGAACAGCGAATAGTTGATGCTGCGCGTCACCACATTCAGCAGCACCAGGCCAAGCACCAATGCCATGCAGATGATCAGCGCCGCGCGTT
>JAAFHD010000424.1 GCA_013298245.1 Alphaproteobacteria bacterium | reverse complement strand
TGTGGTCGGCGTGGCGGGTTTCCTGCGCCTGAACATCGAGGCCTATCCGGACCCGGTCCCGCCGCAGGTCGTCATCATCGCGCAGTATCCCGGCCAAAGTGCGGAGGAGATCGAGCGCTACGTCACCATCCCGATCGAGGTCGCGATGGCGGGGTTGCCGAACCTCAACACCATCCGCAGCACCAGCCTGTTCGGCCTGTCGGATGTGCGGGTGCAATTCACCTTCGCCTACACCTATGAACAGGCGTTGCAGCAGGTGCTGAACCGCCTGGCGGTGCTGTCCGGCCTGCCGGAGGGCGTGTCGCCCACCATCAGCCCGCTGTCGCCGATCGGCGAGATCATGCGCTACCGGCTGGTGGGGCCGCCCGGATTTTCCGTCGATGATTTGAAGACCCTGCAGGAATGGGTGCTGGACCGCCGCTTCCGCCGCGTGCCGGGCGTGGTGGATGTGACCAGCTTCGGCGGTCGCACCAAGGCCTATAATGTCGTGGTGGATCTGCCGCGCATGAACGCCTTCGGGCTGGCCTTGCCGCAGGTGATCCAGGCGGTGCGCGGCGGCAATCTGACCGTGGGTGCCGGCACCATCAATATCGGCCCGCAGGCCGCGGTGGTGCAGGGCATCGGCCTGATCCGCAGCATGGATGATCTGCGGAATATCGTGTTGGGTGCAGGGCAGGGCGGCACGCCGGTCCTGCTGTCGGACATCGCGACGGTGGAGGTGGGCGCGCTGCCGCGCCTTGGCATCGCCGGCCATGAAAACGATGATGAGGCGGTGCTGGCCACGGTGCTGATGCGCCGCGGCGAACAGACGCTGCCCACGATTCATGGCGTGCAGGAGGAAGTGGCGCGCATCAATGCCGGCGGGATTTTGCCGCCTGGCGTGCGCATCGTGCCCATCTATGACCGCGAGGATCTGGTGAAGGTCACCACCAAGCTGGTGGTGAAGAACATCATCTTCGGCGTGTTTCTGATCCTGGTGATGCAGTGGCTGTTCCTGGGCGATCTGCGTGGCGCGGTGGTGGTGGCGGCGACGATCCCCTTCGCGTTTTTCTTCGCGATTCTGCTGATGCTGGCGCGTGGCGAAAGCGCCAATCTGCTCTCGCTCGGCGCGCTGGATTTTGGCCTGCTGGTCGATGCCACGGTCATCATGGTGGAGAACATCTATCGCCACCTGGCCATGGCGCGCCGCAACCCGACGATGCAGCACGCGCACGCCAACCAGCAGGGCTTCACCGGCATCCAGCTGATCATCCTGCGTGCGGGTTCTGAGGTGGACAAGGCGATCTTCTTCTCAGCCCTCATCATCGTCGCCGCCTTCATTCCGCTGTTCACTCTGGGCGGCATCGAGGGCCGCATCTTCGGCCCGATGAGCAAGACCTACGCCTATGCCATCATCGGCTCCGTCATCGCGACCTTCCTGGTGACGCCCGCGCTGGCCGCCACACTGCTGCGCGAGGACAGCCGTGAGACCGACACGCTGCTGGTGCGCGGCGCGCGGCGCGTGCATGAATTCTGCTACGCCATCGCGATGGGCGCGCAGAAGATCTGCCTGATGCTGACGGCCGTCCTGTTCGCGCTGGTGATCTGGTTGTTCACCTTCCTCGGCGCCGAATTCCTGCCCGCGCTGGAGGAAGGCAATCTCTGGGTGCGCGCCATCATGCCGGCGACCATCAGCCTGGAAGAAGGCCAGGCCACCGTCAGCGGCATCCGCCGCACGTTGATGGAATTCCCCGAGGCCATCACCGTCACATCGCAGCACGGCCGCCCCGATGACGGCACCGACAGTGCGGGCTTCTTCAACGCGGAACTTTTCGTCCCCCTGATCCCGCCCGAACAATGGCGCACCGGCCGCAACCGCGAGGAGCTGGTCGCGGCCATCAATGCGCGGCTGACGCAGCGTTTTCTCGGCGTGGAATTCAGCTATGCGCAGGCGATTTCCGACAACGTCCAGGAAGCCGCATCGGGCGTGAAGGGTGCGAACGCCATCAAGATTTTCGGCCCCGATGTGGATGTGCTGGCGCGCATCGCCGAGCAGGTGCGGGCGGCTGTGCAGAACGTGCCGGGCGTGTCGGATCTCGGCGTCTTCCGCACCACCGGCCAGCCGACCGTCGCCATCACGATCGACCGCGCGCGCGCCGCGCGTTTCGGCCTGCCTGTCGAGGCCATCAATGATGTGGTGCAGGCTGCCGTCGGCGGGCGCGAAGCGGGCCGCCTGTATGAACGCGGCGCGGATCGCAACTTCCCCATCGTGGTGCGGCTCGACGCGCCCTTCCGCGATAGTGTGGAGGCGATCGGGCGCATCCCCGTGGGCGGCCCGCGTGGTGCGACACTCGCCGATGTCGCGCAGATCGAACTGGTCTCCGGCATTTCGTATATCTATCGCGAGGATTCCGGGCGCTATCTGCCGCTGCGCTTCGCCGTGCGCGGGCGCGACCCAGCCAGCACCGTGCGCGATGCACAGGCCGCGGTCGCGGCCCAGGTGCAGCTGCCGGTGGGTTATCGCATCGCCTGGGAGGGCGAGTTCAAGAACCTCCAGGACGCCATCGGCCGCTTGCTTGTCGTTGTGCCGATGGCGCTCGCGCTGATCGCGGTGCTGCTCTACGTGCAATTCAACACGCTGCGAGAGACTTTGCTGGTGCTGGGCATCGTGCCGATGTCGATCACCGGCGGCGTCTTCGCGCTGTGGCTGGCGGGGCTGAATTTCTCCGTCCCCGCCGCCATTGGATTCCTGGCGCTGTTTGGCATCACGGTGATGGAGGGCATCATCATGCTCTCCCACTTCAACCACCTGCGCCACGAAGGCATGATGTGGCGTGAGGCGCTGGACCAGACCGGGCGCGACCGCATGCGCCCGGTGTTGATGACCTGCTTTGCCTCCTTCTGCGGGCTGTTGCCCATGGCGCTGGCACATGGCATCGGCAGTGATGTGCAGAAGCCGTTGGCACTGGTGGTGGTGGGTGGAATCGGGTTGGTTCCCTTCTTCATCCTGGTGGTGTTTCCGGCCATGATCGATGCATTGGGTCGGCCCCGGAACCTGGCCGTGCTGGAGGAGAGTTTGCGAATGCGGCGTGCGCGTGCAGGCATGGCAGAATGAAGCCTGCCATTGTGATATTGGCGGCGGCCTTGTTGCCGCTGCCCGCACTTGCGCAACAGCGCGCGGCACCGCCTGCCGCCGCGCAAACCGCCGCGCCACAGATGACGCTGGAAGCGGCCGAACGCCTGCTGGTGGAACGCAACCTGACCGTGCTGGCCGCGCGGCGTGGCGTGGATTCGGCGCGTGCCGCGCGCATCGTCGCATCATCATTGCCGCCGCCGCAGCTGACGGTCGGCAACACTTTCCTGGAATTCAACGAGACACGCGCCGGCAGCATCACCCGCCCGCGCGGCTTGGGGCCGCAGAACAACATCCAGACCACGCTGACGGTGCTGGTGGAACTGGGCGG
>JAAFHD010000423.1 GCA_013298245.1 Alphaproteobacteria bacterium | reverse complement strand
AGGTGACCAGCACCCCGTGCCAGGCATTGTCCTCGAGGTTGGGCAGCGCCACGGCGGGTGTGGCGAAGCTGAAGTCGGTCGCGTAGAAATTGGTGTGGTCGGCGGCGATGTCGCCCAGGAAGGCGTCGGGGTTCTGGTAGGTGTCGAACTCGATCCCGAAGCCGGTGGCGATGCCACCCAGGCCAAAGCCGCCGCCACCCCAGCCGGCGGCCGCCGTGCCGGCGGGCGCGTTGTGCAGCAGGAAGGCGATGCCATCCGCACCCACATCATCGGCGCCGAGAAAAATCTCGAAGGCGAAGCTGAAATCCTGCCGCAGATCGACGCGGCCTTCGGACATGACGCGCCCTTCCTCGAAGGCGGCGTCGGTCAGCGTGTAGGTGCCAGCGGTGCCAGTGGCATCGCCGCCGACCACCCATGCAGCGGCGGTTTTTTCCGTGATCAGCAGCCGGCCGATTTCGCCCCGGATCAGGTCCGCGTAGTAGACATATCCATCCGGCCCTTGCGCGAAATGCGCCATGCCGAAGCCGGTCGGCGTGGTGTAGAGATACTTCACCTGGCGCGGATCCAGCAGGTCGACGGTATAGATTTCGCCCTGCGGAAAATCGCTGAAGAAATAGTCGTTCTGAAAGCTCGCGGCATAGCGATTGCCGTCATAGGCGACAGCGCCGCCGGTGATCGCCTGCACCTGAAAGCCAGGGTCACCATTGGCATGGCTGAAGCCGCGCAGTGCGGGCGTGGGTGCGGACATCCCGGCATGCGGCGCGTTGTAATAGGCCTGCGCCTCGGGCGTGTCGCGGTATCCGGGCGTGCGTAGCATGACACCTTGGTCGCCGCCTTCGTAATAGGGCCAGCCGAAATTCGTGCCCGGGCCGCCGGTGTTGATTTCCTCCCAGGAGAACCAGCCGGTTTCGGTGACGACCGTGCGCCCGTCATTGGCGAAGGACAGGCTGAATGGGTTGCGCAGGCCCAGCTGATAAACCTTCGCCGCATTGGTATCGAGGTCCATCCCCGCTGTGGCGAAGGGGTTGTCCGCCAGGCCATCGCCGGTCAGCGGATCGACACGCAGAATCTTGCCCGAGAGGCTGTTGATGTTCTGCACATCGAAGCTGCGCGGGTCGGTGATGTCGAAGGAGGTGCCATCGCCGGTAGAGATGTAGAGCTTGCCATCCGGCCCGAAGGCCAGGCTGCCGCCGGCATGGCTGCGGGCATCCATCTTCAGGTAGTCCTGGCGGATGCCATCGACGATGTCGCCGCCGCGCCAGGTCATGCGGTCGGAAGCGACGGCGTTCACATAGACAGGGTCGGTGTAGTCCAGCGCGCCATTGCCGGAGATATCGGCCAAGGACTGCCCGGCGCCGCCCACCAGGATGACTTCGCTGCCCGCGACGGCGGTGGTGTAGTTGGTCGCCGCATCCGCGGTGAAACGTGAGACATGGCTGTAGCGATTGCCGCCACCATCCCAGCCATCATTCGCGCCATCGGGGCGGCCCGCCACACCCGCCGGATCGACCACGTAGAAGACATAGACGTAAGGGTTGTTCGCGAAGTCGGGGTGGAATTCCACATCCAGCAAACCGCGGTCGCCGAACATGTTCACGCGTCCATTGATGTCGAAGAAGGTGGAGACGGTGGTGCCGGTATCCACGTCCACGACCTTCAGCACGCCGCCCTTTTCGGCCACGTACAGCAGGCTCGGATCGACGGGCGAAAAGGCAAAGCGGATCGGCTGGTCCAGCCCCTGCGCCACCGGCACTTCGGTGACGTTATAGTCGGAGGAGAGCGGCGGTTCCGCCGGCGGTGGCACCGGGTTCTCGTCATCGAGGATGTTCACGCGCGTGGTGCGCGGCGCCAGCAGCGTGCCGCTGTCCACGTTGATGAGGCTGAGGGTGAAGACCTCCGTCGCCTCGGGCAGCGTGTCGTTGATGATGGGCACCTGCACATTGGCGCGGTCAGCGCCGGCCGCGATCACCACCGTGCCCTGATACCCCGTGTAGTCCTGGCCTTGTGTGGCGGTATCACCCGTCAGGCCCCAGGTGACGGTGACCGGCTGGCTCAGATCACCGGTGCGGCGGATGGGGATGGTGACCCATTGCGATGGTTCGGAGACCGAAAGCTCGACCGCTTCGAGAAAGATATTGCCGGACATTGGGTCGCCTCAACCAAAGGCGCGGCTGGCGAGCAGCCGCATGAGTTGCAGGGGGGCGGTGGCGCTGACGGGCCGCACATAATCGCCTGAGAACAGCTTGCGGATCAGCCGCGCTTCCTGCGGCGGATCAGGCGTGAAGGCGATGTGCAGCGCATCGGGCGAATCCCAGCGCAACTGCCCCGAAACCGGCCCCACGCCATCCACATGCACGCGCATCGCAGCCCCTGGTTTCAGCAGGGCAGGGGGCAGATGCGCGACATCGGCCATGGCCGCTGCGCAGCCGGAAATCGAGATATCCGTCAGCCGCACCGGCAGTGCGGGCAGGGGCCGCAGCGCCTCCGCGCGCAGCCATTCCAGCCGCGCGGGTTCATCGGCGGAAAAGCGTTCCTCGCGCCGGTAACGCGGCTGTTCGACGCAGATCATGACGGCGACCAGCAGCGTCACGATATTGAACATCGACCAGAACAGATTCATCGTCTCGACATCGGGCGGCGTGCCTTCGCCAGGCCCCACCCACAGCCCCCAGGCGACACCGCCGGCGGTCAGCGCAGCCAGCACGATGAAGGGCATCGCCACCCCCCATTGCACCACGACCGAGCCGCGCGACGCGCCCTTCGCCGTCACCTTGAACTTCTGGTTGCGCGACCCGAAGAGGCCGATGACGCTGGCCTTCAGCGCCTCGCGCGTGACCAGCAGCGACATGGCTTCGGCCATGATCGGCAGGTTGGTGCCGCGGCTGACCCAACCCAGATACACCACCGCCGCCACCCAATACGGCCCCAGATGCGAGACCATGCCCGCCAGGTCCGTCTGCATCACCGCCACACCCGTCCACCAGTACAGGATGGGCACCAGCAGACACAGCACGCGCATCAAGGAACCGACGGTCCAGAACAGCACCGTGTCCAGCGTGTGCAGCCGCGTCATCAGCGGCACGGGCGCGCTGCCCGCGGGGCTCCAGGGGGTGCGCACCACCTGCATGGTGCCCAGGCACCAGCGGCCGCGCTGCGTCAGGTATTCGTGCAGGCCTTCGGGTGCGAGGCCCTTGGTCAGCGGTTCGTTCAGATAGACGGTGCGATAGCCGATGGCGGCGAATTTGATCGACAGCAGCAGGTCTTCCGTCACGCTCTCGGTCGGGAACAGCCCGATGCGGCGCAGACATTCCGCCCGCACCAGCGCCGATGTGCCGCAGGAAAACGCGGTGCCATGCGCATCCTTCGACGCCATGATGACGTCGAAGAAGAAGCGCTGTTCATCGGCCAGCACATTGCGCCCGCCGAGATTCAGCTGGATGGGATCGGG
>JAAFHD010000422.1 GCA_013298245.1 Alphaproteobacteria bacterium | reverse complement strand
CGCATCGGCGAGACGCTGCGCACCGGCATGTTCGATGCCGATGTGACGCCCCGCGTGGCCGGCATGGGTGTCGAGCCCATGGCGGAAATCGGCGCTGATTTTGCCCGCTTCATCCAGCAGGATTTCACCCGCTCGGAGCAGCTTTTGCGCCTGGCGAATTTCCAGCCGGAGTGATTGTTACGCATCCAAAAACTTAACACAGTCTAAAAATTGCGTTGACACTGCGTGTGCGGGCGCGTTAACCATCTACTCATGGTTGCAGCACCCCACACGCAATTATTGTCCCACTGGAACAGCTGGAACGAGATGTCCGGCGCCCCCCAGGTCGTCACCTACAGCTTCGCCAAGGACGGCCCGGCCGGCTGGGCCGGCTTCAGCGCCACCCAGCAGGCCAGCGCGCGCAAGGCGCTTGCCGCCTGGGACGCCGTCTCGGGCCTGGCCTTCGTGGAAGTGCCAGATGTCGCCGGCGGCGCTGGCATCGACATTCGCTTCCGCTTCGAAAACCTCGGCGGCCCGGTCAATCTCGGCAAGGCCACGCTGCCCGAACAGGGCGGCGATGTCGCGCTGAACGTCGAGACCTTCCGCACCGACAGCCTGGCCCCGCACGCCACACGCATCGGCCACCAGGTGCTGCTGCACGAAATCGGCCATGCGCTGGGCCTGGCCCACCCGGATGCCGACACGCCCGACGCCCAGGCCAATACCCTGATGGTCGCGACCATCGGCCGCGGCAGCGCGGTCAACGCGCCCCTGGCCTGGGACATCGCCGCCATCCAGGCGCTCTACGGCACCCCGGCCGCGGAAGCCGCGCTCGGCATCACCTGGCGCTGGGATGGCGCCGTCCGCGGCGATGGCACCGCGCGCGGTGACACGATGAACGGCACTGCCCACCGCGATGCCCTCTATGGCGGCGCCGGCAATGATGTGCTGAACGGCTTTGGCGGCGATGACCGCCTGGTGCCTGGCGCCGGCGATGACGTGATCGCCGGCGGCGCCGGACGCGACACGCTGGTTCTGGCCACGCATCGCGCCGCGCTGCGCCTCGACCCCGCCGGCGCCGTCGAAAGCGCCGAAGGCCGCGACCGATTCTCGGGCATCGAGGCGATCGACCTGCTGGACGGCACGCTGCACCTGGCGCCGGCGCCGGAACTGGCCGCACTGGCCGGGCTGTACCAGGTGGCGCTGGGTCGCGCGCCGGATGCCGGCGGCCTGGCCTTCTGGTGGCAGGATTTCCAGGCGGCACCCGACCTCGCGCGCATCGCCGCGCGCTTTCAGGCCAGCGCCGAATACCAGCTGGCCCCCAGCGGCCTGACCCCGGCCGAACTGGCCGCGCGCGCGACCGCCGCCGCGCCGACCAATATCTGGCTGCCCGATGCCGAGGCCCTGCTCGTCGCGCGCCTTTACGAACTGGCGCTGGGCCGCGCGCCGGATGTGGACGGCTTCGCCTTCTGGACCGGCCATCTGCAAGCCGGCATCGCGGCCGAGGTCATCGCCGCCGAAGTCCTGCGCAGCCCCGAGGCCAGCGCCCGCCCGCAGCCCTGGGACAGCGCCGACGCCCTGCTGGCCGCGGCGCGCGCCGAGATGTGGTCGCGTGACGTGGTTTTCATCTGAATGGCGATTGCCAAGCGAACGATACATTATAACATCGCGGGATGTCTCCCACTCTTCGCGTGTTGCTCTTGTCCAGCCTGGCGCTGCCCGCCGCCGCCCAACAGGCGGTGCTGCCGGATATCGTGGTGCGCGCCGAACGCCTGGACCGCGCGCGGGATGAAATTTCACCCGCGCTCGGCGCCACCGTCACCACGCTGGACCGCGCGGCGATCGAGGCCCTGCCGCAAGGCCCACAGGGTTTCAATCAACTCCTCTATCAGATCCCCGGCGCCGCGGTGGACAGCTTCGGCGAAGTGCATATCCGCGGCGAACATCGCGGCCTGCAATTCCGCCTGAACGGCATCACGCTGCCCGAGGGCATCCAGGGCTTCGGCAGCTTCCTCGATGCCAATGCGGTGCGCCAGGTGCAGGTGCTGCGCGGCGCGCTGCCGGCGCAGTTTGGCTATCGCGTGGGCGCTGTGGTGGACCTGACGCTGCGCAGCCCGGCGGAAGGGCAGGGCGGGCGGATCGGCGTCTATGGCGGATCGCGCGGGCTGCTGACCACCAGCCTGGACTATGCGCGCAGCGTGGGTGGCTTCGAATTCTTCGCGACCGGCAGCTACCAGCGGTCCAACCAGGGGTTGGAGCCGCCGCAATTCGGCTCGACGCTGAACAACCGGACGGAGCAGTGGCGCGGCCTGGTCTATCTGTCGCGACCGATTGATGAGCGGACGCGGATCACGCTGATTTCCGGCGCTTCCAACAACCGGTTCCAGATCACCAATACGCCGGGCGTCGCACCGGCCTTTACCGCCTTTGGTGTGTCGGATTTCGATAGTGCGCTGCTGCGCGGGCGGCAGCGGGAGAACAACCAGTTCAACATCCTGGCGCTGCAGACCGGCTTCGGGGATATCGACGCGCAGATTGCGCTGTTCACGCGCTATTCGGCGGTGCGCTATCACCCGGACCGGCTGGGCGAGCTGATCTTCAACGGCATCGCATCGGATGTGACGCGCCAGAGCTTCGCGGCCGGCATCCAGGCCGATGCGGCGTGGCGCCTGCACCCGCGGCATACGCTGCGCTTCGGCATGACCATCACCGGCGAGCGCACGCGGGCGGTGAACAGTGCGACCGTGCTGCCCTTGGATGGCATGGGTGACCCGATCGACGCGCCGTTCAATATTCGTGACGCGCGGGCGCGCACCGGCTGGCTTTACGGCGTCTATGTGCAGGATGAATGGCGCATCGCCGATCGGCTGACCATCAATGCCGGGCTGCGCTTCGACCACCTGGATGGTTTCTCGCGCGAGAGCCAGGTGAGCCCGCGGATCAACCTGGTCTGGCTGCCCTTTGATGGCACGCGCGTGACCTTGGGCTATGCGCGCAACTTCACGCCGCCGGCGCAGGAATTGATCACGCCCGCAGGGCTGGCGCTGTTCCAGAACACCACGGCTGCGGCGCAGAACCTGGTGTCATCGCCGGTGCGGGCGGAGCGCGCGCATTACTTCAACCTTGGCATCCAGCAGCGGGTGACGGCGAACCTGACCTTAGGTTTTGGTGCCTATTACAAGGATGCGCGGAACCTGCTCGACCTCGGGCAATTCGGCAATGCGCTGGTCTTCACGCCGTTCAATTATGCCTTCGGCCGCGCGGCGGGGGTGGAGCTGACGGCGGCCTGGCGGTCGGCGCGTTTTGATGCCTATGCGAACCTGGCTTTCGCGCGGTCCACGGGGCGGCGCGTGTCATCCGGGCAGTTCAATTTCGCCGCCGATGAGCTGGCCTTCATCGAAAGCCGCTTTGTGCGCACGGACCATGACCAGGCGCTGACCTTCAGTGCGGGGGCGGTGTGGCGGGCTTGG
>JAAFHD010000421.1:405-3479 GCA_013298245.1 Alphaproteobacteria bacterium | reverse complement strand
GAAATGTCGAAGGTGACCAGCGTTTCGCCGGCGGCGTTCTTCGCACCCAGCGTGTAGACCACGGGGCCGGTGTAGATGACTGCACCGCCTTCGCGGATCACCACGGTCGGCGCGAAGCCGGCCTTGAAGGTCTGCCCATCGCCCAGCGTGTCGTAGAGCTTCAGCTCCTTCATCTCGAAGTAGTTCGAGACCTGGCCGTCCAGCTTGTATTCCAGCGTGCCGCCGGGCTGCCAATCGGGCACGCCATTGCCGTCGGCGTCGCCATTCACCAGCTCGACCGATTTCTGCACGGCGATGGACTTCGCGGTGACGATGTCCTCAGGCCCGGCGGGGTCGATGGTGGTGATGGTGATGGGGTCGCGACCGTCGATCGGGTCCCAGCTGGCGTCGAGCTTGGCGTCGTTCAGCAGCGGGCGGAATACGCCGGTCGCGGGGTCCAGCACCGGGTCGCCATTGGCGAGGAATTCGGTGACGTACCAGTCGAATTCCAGCGTGGGCTTCACAGCGCCACCAATGATGGTGCCGTCGAACACCGCGGTGATCACTTGGGCGCCATAAGGGCCAGTGACGGTGACGGTGCCGGGCAGCACATTGCCCGCGCCATCATGCAGCCGCGGCGTGCCCAGGATGACAACGCCATCAGGCACGCGGTCGGTCAGGGTGACATTGGTGAAGGGCTGGCCGGGGGCGAAATCGCCCTGCACCTGCCAGGTGCGCGGATAGGACGGGCCGGTCGCGGTTTCCTGCTCGGGGCCGAGATAGATCTTGTCGAGCGTGGCGACGGTGGGGTTCAGCGTTTCGGTGGTGGGCACGCCGAGAATGACGGGGTCGGCGGCCGTGTTGTCGAATTCATCGGCGCCGAAGGCGAAGCCGCCAGTGGCCTGGATGGGCAGGCCGGCATTGAGGTCCGCCAGGTTCGAGATGTTGAGCTTGAGCTCGATATCGGTCGGCGTCTGCGTCGTGGTGAAGCTGCCGAAGGGGAGCGTCAGCACCAGCAGCGTCTGCCCCGGCGTGCCGGTGACCTGGATGGGCGCGCCGGCCGGCGTCTTGGCGAAGGGGTGGTTGATGACGCCCGAGGGCGGGAATTCGATCAGGACCGATTGCAGATCCGCGCCGAGATATTTGGCCGAGACGAAGGACACGCCGTCATTGACCGGGCTGTTGCCGGTGCCCGTCCCATCCGCGCCGTTGGTTGGCAGGATGATGTTGATGAAGGGGGCGTAGCCGGTTTGTGCGCCGGAGCCAGTGTTGTCGAAGCGCACGGTCGTGGTGACCTGCGTGCCGATGAAGGCATCGACGGTGGCGCCGTTGAGGAAGGAGACGGTCGGTTGGGGGGCCATGGGATACCTCAAAACGCGATGATGTTGCGATAATTGAGACTGTCATCGCGCATTTCGGCGTTTTTGAGAAGCAGATTTTTAGACAATGCCCGCTAAATTATCGCATCTGACGAAAATCTTAACTGTGCGCTAGCGCACATCGCGCAAAAACAGTGAGTTGCGGGCATCACGGGATTGCGATCGTAAATCCATCGCCGCACCCCACGGTTGTGTTATCGCATGCGTGGGAAGTTTTTTATCGCCAATCATCGCGCCGGCGCGCGTGAGGACGCTCGCGGAACCGTGATGCAACGGACCTGGATTATTGCTGCGCCGGAGCGCGTTCGGCCCGCGCGCGGCCAATGGCGTCGCGCGGCGTCGCCGGGGCTACTGCGGCCGCGCGGCGCCCTCGGCCATCACCCGCGCCAGCCCGTCTTCCCAGGCCGGCAGCCGCACGCCGAACACCGCGGCCAGCCTGGCGCAATCCAGTCTGCTATTCGCGGGCCGCCGCGCCGGTGTGGGGTACTCGGCGGTGGTGATCGCGTGCAGCACCGGCGCCGGCCCGCGCGCGGCGAAGATGGCGGCCGCGAAGCCATGCCAGGTGGTCGCACCCTGGGCGGTCGCGTGGAACACGCCGCGATATTCGTCGCGCCAGCCATCGCGCATGCGCGCCAAAACGGCGCCGATCGCATCCGCCAAATCCGGCGCGGCGGTGGGCGTGCCGTGCTGGTCGGCGACCACGCGCAGTTCGGGGCGCGTGGCACCCAGTGCCAGCATGGTGCGCAGGAAATTGCGGCCCTCGGCGGCATAGACCCAGGCGGTGCGCAGCACGGTGCTGCGTGGGTTGGCGGCCAGAACCGCCCATTCGCCGGCCAGTTTGGTGCGGCCATAGGCGCTGGCGGGCGCGGGCGTATCGGCCTCGGAATAGGGCGTGGGCTTGTCGCCGGCGAAGACGTAATCGGTGCTGATATGGATGAGCGGAATGCCAGCCGCCGCGCACAACGCGGCAAGGCGCGCGGGGCCTTCGGCATTGGCGCGGAAGGCCGCGGCTTCGTTGGTCTCGGCCGCATCCACGGCGGTCCAGGCGGCGCAATTCACCACCGCATCGGGGCGCGCATCGCCGAAGGTGATGGTCTCCGGCCGGTCGAAATCCAGTGTGGCGCGGGTGGTCAGCAGCGGCGTGAAACCCAGGCCCGGCAAGGCCCGCCCCAATGCCGCGCCAAGCTGCCCCGCACCACCCGTGACCAGCACGCGCTTCATGCCGGGAAGGGCGCCATGATCTCCGACAGCCGCGGTGCCGCGCGGTCCTTCTCTGACAGGATCGGCCCGCCCGGCGGCAGCGGCCAGGCGATACCCAGTGCCGGGTCATCCCAGCGGATCACGCTGTCATGCGCGCGGGAATATTCGGCATCGACCTTGTAGATCACCTCGGTATCGGGCTCGAGCGTGATGAAGCCATGCGCGAAGCCGCGCGGGATGAAGACCTGGCGCCAGTTTTCCGCCGATAATTCCACCGCGACATGCTGGCCGTAGGTCGCGCTGCCGGCGCGGATATCGACCGCGACATCCCATAGCCGCCCGTGCGTGACGCGCACGAATTTCGCCTGCGCCATCGGGTCGCGTTGGAAATGCAAGCCCCGCAGCACGCCCGCCGCGCGCGACAGCGAATGGTTGTCCTGCACCCAATCGGCGTGCATGCCGGCCGCCGCATCCGCGCTGCGCCGCCACACTTCGGAGAAGAAGCCGCGATCATCG
>JAAFHD010000421.1:0-395 GCA_013298245.1 Alphaproteobacteria bacterium | reverse complement strand
CGCAATCGCCAGCGGCGTGACCTTCATGCGAAGCGCCCATCCGCCAGGTCGATCAGGTAGCGGCCATAGCCGGTCTTGCCCAAGGCGGCGCCGCGTGCGCGCAGTGCCGCGGCATCCAGAAACCCGCGCCGGAAGCCGACTTCCTCCGGGCAGCCCACCTGCAATCCCTGCCGGTCCTGCACGGTCTGCACGAAGGTCGCGGCCTGCAGCAGCGATGCGGGCGTGCCGGCATCGAGCCAGGCGCAGCCACGCCCCAGCTGTTCCGCATGCAAGGCGCCTGCCTGCATGTAGAGGATGTTGAGGTCGGTGATTTCCAATTCGCCGCGCGCGGATGGCGTGACGCGCTTGGCCATTTCGGTGACGCGCGCATCGTAGAAATACAGCCCGATCACGGC
>JAAFHD010000420.1 GCA_013298245.1 Alphaproteobacteria bacterium | reverse complement strand
TGCGGCCATACAGCGCCGCAAACGCCTCGATCTCGGCGACCGACAGCCCCGTCAGCCCGGCCGCCCATTCGGGCGTGCGCGTGGCCAGATGCGCCTGCACATCCGGCCCGAAATCCGTGTGGCTCGCCAGGTATTCCGCATCCGCAAACCCGTCGCGCAGCATGATGTGCAGCACCGCCACCGCCAGCGCAGCGTCGGTCCCCGGCCGCAGCGCCAGGTGCATATCCGCCTGTTGCGCCGTGCCGGTGCGGTAGGGGTCCACCACCACCAGCTTCGCACCGCGTTCCTTCCGCGCGCGCGCGATATGCGTCATCACATTGACCTGCGTGTTCACCGGGTTGCCGCCCCACATCACCACCAGGTCGGACTTCGCCATCTCCCGCGCGTCAGGCCCCATGAAGACGCCCATGCCGGCCATCCAGCCGGCCTCGGTGATGCTGGTGCAGATGGTGTTCTGCTGGCGCGAATACTTCATCGCATGGCGCAGGCGGTGGATGCCGTCGCGCTGCACCAGGCCCATGGTGCCGGCGAAGTAGTAGGGCCAGATCGTCTCCGGCCCGTGCTCGGCGGCCAGGGTAGAAAACCGCTCCGCGATGCGCCCCATCGCCTCATCCCAGGGCACCGCGCGGAACTGCCCGCTGCCCTTCGGGCCCGTGCGCAGCAAGGGCTGCATCAGCCGGTCCGGGTGGTGGATACGCTCGGCGTAGCGCGCAACCTTCGCGCAGATCACCCCGGCCGTGTAGGAATTATCCGGATGGCCCCGCACGCGGCCGATGCGCGTGGGGGAGAGCACCTCCACCTCCAGCGCGCAGGTCGAGGGGCAATCATGCGGGCAGACGCTGTGTTCAAGGGCCATGCCCCGAGGCTAGCCCGTCAGCCGCCGTCAGCGGAAGGCCGACCCCGATCAGCGCGCGCGGGCGGCAACTGCCCGCGGCGGCGTGGGCAGGTTGGGCCGCGTCACGCGCTGGTTGGCGCGCACGCTGGTTGCCGGCCGCGTCCAGGCGGCACGGGTGAACCGCGCACCGCCATGATAGCTGGCATAGACCGGGCCCGCGCCACCATCGGGGCGGTTGTGGATGAAGCCATGCGTCGGGAAGGTCCGACCATGCATGGAGCTGTCCCAACCCACCTGCACGCGAACCTCGGTCCAGGAATTGTCAGACGACACATCGATCACCGACACACCGCGCATCACCGTGCCGCGGCGAATGCCCGGGCCACCCCAATTGGCGTGGTCGATCTCGATCTGGCGGGCATTCACGACGCGGCTGACCACCGCCACATGGCCCATGCGCATGCTGCCAGAGCCGGGGAAGGACAGGATGGAACCCAGTTCCGGGCGGCTGCCACGGGCATAGCGGCCAGCGGCGTTGTACCACCACTCCCGGCCATTGCCGCGGATATCCATCCCGGTCACCATGCGCGCATAGGGCACGCAGGAAATGCCACCCATGCTACTGGCGCCACGCGACGCCTGGTGCGGCCGCGCGGGTTGCGCGGCGGGCCTGGGTTGGCTGCGGGATTCAGCGCCTGGCCGCGCATCCGGACGGGATGCAACGGCGGGGGAAGCGACAAAACCCATGGCCACGCAAAGGCCCATTGCCAGCAGTGAAGCTCGCATGCTGTCTCCGGTTGAAGCCCCTGGCCGACCGCGGGGGGACGGCTCTGTCACCAGGGATGTGACAGGGTGCTGGGCCGGGCAACCCGGAAACTGCGTTACAACCAGAAATGCGGCGTGATTCGCCCGATCACCCTGTGGATAACTTGGCGCGATGTGACTTTATGCCTTCATCCGTCCGGATGACGTGCGAAAGCCACAATGTGGCTGGCGCGACAGCCACAGTCGGGCATCGTGAAAACCCGACACAATATGGCGGCTTTGTGGCGGCGCGGCGCGTATCGCGACAGCGCCAGGCCATTCTGCTACACACTGCCCATGACCTTCGAAGACCTGATCGCGCCGATCACCCCCGCGCAATTCTTCGCGGAATATCATGACAAGCAGCCGCTCCATATCAAAGGCGGTGCGGCGAAATTCGCCCAGGTGCTGTCCTGGCGGCACCTGAACCGGCTGCTGGACATGACCCATATGTGGTCGTCGCACTCGCTCAAGATGTATAATGACGGTGTGGCGGTGCCGCCCGAGCAGTATTGCGTCTCCGCCATCTCCCGCGACGCGCAGCAGGTGATGCAGCCGGTCGCCGCCCGCGTGGCCGACCACGTCAAGCAGGGCGCATCGGTCGTGCTGAACGATGTGGACAGCCTGACGCCGGGCATGCAGGCCGTCAGCCAAGCCCTGGAGGGCGCCGGCTTGGGCAAGGCCCAGGCCAACGTCTATATATCCTGGCAGTCCCACAAGGCCTTCCCCGCCCATTACGACACGCACGAGGTCTGGGCCGTTCAAGTGGAAGGCGAGAAATACTGGAACATCTGGGAAGGCCGCGCCGAATGGCCCATCCCGCACCCCGTCTTCCGCGCCCAGGACCAGGCGCACCACGAATCCGCCAAGGGGCGCTTGCGCGAAAAGGTGCTGCTGAAGACCGGCGACCTGCTCTATTTGCCGCGCGGCTGGTACCATGACGCGCTGGCCGAGGCGCCGTCCTCCGTCCACATCGCCTATGGCACGCATGCCGTGCTGGGCATGGATTTGATGAACATCCTGCTCGAACGCGTGCTGTACGAGGCCAGCTTCCGCCAGGCCCTGCCGCGCCAGGATGGCACCGCACCCGCCAAATTCGCGCTGACGCAAAAGGTTGGCGCGCTGGGCCAGAAGCTTGCCGAACTGTGCAAGGACCCGAAGGTGCTGTCGGTGCTGGAGGGCTATATCGCGAACCACCGCTACAATCGCGGCCATAATGACCTGCTGGCCTGGCGCGGCATTGCGGCGCCAATGGCGGATACGGCCGATGAATCAGGCGGCTTTCGCGTGCTGGCCGCCGGCGCCAAGCCGGTGCGGCGCGGCGCGGATTGGGTGCTGAAGGCGGATGCCGGCACCGTGCCGCTCTCCCCGCCCGAGGCCGAGGCCGCCGCCTGGCTGCTGGCGCGGCCCGATGTCACGCAGGCGGAACTGGCGCGCGCGCACCCATCCGTGGATGCGGCCGCACTGCTGGGGCGCCTCGCGGCCGCCGGGCTGTTGCTCGCGGCATGAAGCGCGTGGCGCTGGCCCTGCTGCTGCTGGCAGCACCCGCAGGGGCACAGATTCGCGAATTCAACTGTGTGGGCGCCGAAGCCCTGGAAGACGACGCCTTCGCCATCCCTTTCGCCACACGCGCGGATGTGATCGGCGATGACGCGCGCAGCCCCTTGGTCGCGGCGGCCGAACTCGCGCGGCGCGAACCCGCGCGCAACATCTGCATCCTGGGCCATGCGCTGGCCAGCGAAGGTGGTGCGCAAACCGGCCAGCGCCTTGCCGCCCGCCGCGCCCGCGCCGCCGCCCTGGAACTGGCGCGCCTTGGTATCGAGCGCGACCGCGTGCGCGCCGAGGCGCGGGT
>JAAFHD010000042.1 GCA_013298245.1 Alphaproteobacteria bacterium | reverse complement strand
CAGGGGGTGCCGAAAACCCTTCCGGCAGGGTGTAATCATACGCGTGGGACAGCGGTAATGGTAACAACACGGCAACACGAGCCGCTTGCGGAATGTCAATTAACTTGGCCACTCCCGGAATCATGGGCTAGCGTCCGCCACAGAAAATGCGTTGGGCGATGTGGGGCCGCAGGGCCGCATCCCCGCGACAAAGGAAGCGAAGCACTAACATGAAGTTTTTCGTCGACACCGCCGACGTGTCCGATATCCGCGCGCTTGCGGATAGCGGTCTGTTGGATGGTGTCACCACCAACCCGAGCCTCATCGCCAAATCCGGCCGAAAGATGGCGGAGGTGATCGCCGAAATCTGCGCCCTGACCCCCGGCCCCGTCAGCGCCGAAGTCACCGCGACCGACGCCGAGACCATGCTGCGCGAAGGCCAATACCTGCGCGGCATCGCCGCCAATGTCGCGGTGAAGGTGCCGCTGACGGAAGCCGGGCTGAAGGTCTGCCGCGCGCTCGCCAATGACGGCACCAAGGTCAACGTCACTTTGTGCTTTTCCGCGGTCCAGGCATTGCTGGCCGCCAAGGCCGGTGCCGCCTTCATCTCGCCCTTCGTGGGCCGGCTGGACGATATCGGCCAGGACGGGATGCAGCTGATCGCGGACACCGTCCACATCTACCGCAACTACGGCTTCGCGACAGAGGTTCTCGTCGCGTCCGTGCGCCACCCCGTTCATGTGTTGCAGGCGGCAAAACTGGGGGCGCATGTCGCCACCATGCCGCCTGCCACGATCCGTGCTTTGTATAAGCACCCCCTCACCGATCGCGGACTAGAAGCCTTCCTGGCCGATTGGAAGAAAACCGGACAATCGATCCTATGAAGAACACCCGCACCGACCAGCTGCAGCGCCCCGCTGTCACGCCCGAGGAAATGGAGGATTGGCTGCGCGCCAACCCTGCCTTCCTGGCGCAACGGCCGGAATTGTACCTGGCGCTCGAACCGCCACAGCGCGTCCATGGCGACCGCATGGCCGACCACATGGCCGCGATGCTGGCCGCCGCGCGCACCCATGTGCGCGAGGTGGACGCCGAAGCCGCCGCACAACAACGCGCGCCCAACCAGGGCTTCGCAGCCCGCACCGCGGATGCGGTGCTGGCGCTGCTGCGCGCGCCGGACGCGCTGGAATGTGTGGCCCGCGAATGGCCATCCGTCCTGGGCGTGGACGCCTGCCATGTCGGCTGCGAGACCATGCAGCGCAAGCATGTCGTGCGCCTGCCGGCCGGCACGTTGTCGCAGCTGTTGCCACCTGGCCGGGACGCCGTCGTGCGTTCCGCACCCATGCAGGTGGAGCCGCTGCACAAGGAAGCATCCGCCGGCATTCGCCGCGATGCGCTGGCGCGTGTGCCGGCCCCTGGCGGGCAGCCCATGCTGCTGGCGATCGGCGCGCGAGACGCCGAAATGCTGCCCGCAAGTGCTGTCGAAAGCATCGCCTTCCTGGGCCGCGCGGTGGGCGCAGCGCTGGCGCGGTGAACGCGGCGGACTACCTGGCCTGGCTGCGTGATGAACGACGCGCCAGCCCGCGCACGCTGGAGGCATACGCGCGCGACATCAGGGATTTCCTCGCTTTCCTGACGCGGTATCACGGCCGCGAAGCCGATGCCGCAACGCTGGCCGCGCTGAAACCAACCGACCTGCGCGGCTTCCTGGCCGCACGCGCCGCCGATGGCGTGGGGGCGGCGACACGCGCGCGCCAATTGGCGGCGGTGCGCGGCTGGCTGCGCTTCCTGGCCAAGCGCGGGGGCACGAAACCACTGGCCTTGGGCGCATTGCGCGGCCCGCGTTTGCCGCGCCCCGTGCCACGCGCCGTCAGCGCCGAACAGGCGCGCGCGCTGGCCGCCGAAGTGGGCCTGGTGCACGACACACCCGGCGCCGAACGCCCGGATTTCCAGGCCGCGCGCGACATGGCGCTGTTCACGCTGCTGTACGGCTGCGGCCTGCGCATCGGCGAGGCGCTGGCACTGAACATCGCCGATGCGCCGCTGCCGGGCGATGACGCGGCGCTGCGCATCACCGGCAAGGGCGGCAAGACGCGCATCGTGCCGGTGCTGCCCGCGGTGCGCGATGCGGTGGCGGCGTGGCTTGCGCATCGGCCCGGTGCGGCGCCGGATGCGCCGCTGTTTTTGGGCGCGCGTGGCAAGCGGCTGGATGCGGCGATCGCGCAGAAATCCATGCGGAACTATCGCCGCCTGGCCGGCCTGCCGGAGCACGCGACACCGCATGCGCTGCGGCATTCCTTCGCCACACACCTGCTGGGTGGTGGTGCTGATCTGCGCGTGATCCAGGAATTGCTGGGGCATGCCAGCTTGTCCACCACGCAGCGCTACACCGCCGTCGATGCGGCGGCGCTGCTGGAGACGTGGCGGCGCGCGCATCCGCGGGCGGATTGATGGAACCGCTGGCGCTTTACGTTCACTGGCCATTTTGCGCGTCGAAATGCCCGTATTGCGACTTCAATTCCCATGTGCGCGAGGGTGGTGTGGACCATGCGCGCTTCACCGCCGCATTGCGCCGCGAATTGGCGCATGAAGCGGCGCGTGTCGGGCGCCGGCCCTTGGCTTCGATCTTCTTCGGTGGCGGCACGCCATCGCTGATGCGGCCCGATGATGTGGGCGCGATCATCGCCGATGCGCGTGCGTTGTTTGACGCAACGGCGGATATCGAGATCACGCTGGAAGCCAACCCGACCAGCGTGGAAGCCGCCAAATTGCAGGGGTTTCGGGATGCGGGGGTGAACCGCGTCTCGCTCGGCGTGCAGGCGTTGAGCGAGGCGGCGTTGCGCTTCCTGGGGCGCAAGCATGATGCCGCGCAGGCGGTGGTGGCCTTGCGCGCGGCGCGCGAGATTTTTCCGCGCGTGTCCTTCGATTTGATCTATGCGCGCCCTGGCCAGGCGGAAGCGGAATGGCGCGCGGAACTGCGTGAGGCATTGGCCTTGGCCGCCGATCATCTCTCGCTCTACCAGCTGACGATCGAGCCTGGCACGCGCTTCGCGACCGAACATGCGCGCGGTGCTTTCGCACTGCCTGATGAGGACGACGCGGCGCGCATGTACAACGCGACGGCGGAGGAAGCCGCGCGCTTCGGCCTGGCGCCATACGAGGTGTCGAACTACGCCAAGCCCGGTGCTGCAAGCCGGCACAACCTGGCCTATTGGCGCTATGGCGATTACCTCGGCATCGGCGCCGGCGCGCACCAGCGCCTGCTGCTGGCGGGCGCCATGCACGCCACGCGCCGCCACCGCGCACCGGAAGAATGGGCCACGCGCGTCGAACGCGACGGCCACGCAACCGTCGAAGAAACCGTGCTGACCCCGCGCGACCGCGGCCGCGAAGCCATGCTGATGGGCCTGCGCCTGGCCGAAGGCGTGGACATCACGCGCATCGAAGCGCGCGCCGGCCTGCCCTTCGTGCAGATCGTGGACGCCGCGATGCTGTCCGCCTGCATCGACGAAGCCTATCTGGAATGGCAAGGCGCGCGCCTGGTCGCCACCGATGAAGGCCGCCTGCGACTGGATGCGATGCTGCCCGCGCTGCTGCGTTGAGTTTTGACGCGCCCTGGATTTTCCTTCACATTGTTTGGCTTCCCGCCCGAGGCAGCGATCCCGCCACCCCGCGCGGGTGACGCTTGGAAAGGAATGCGGCCGTGATCCCCGCCCTGATGCCCAACTACAATCGTGCAGACCTCGCTTTCGAGCGCGGCGAAGGCGCTTGGGTTTGGACCACGGACGGCCGACGATTCCTGGATTTCGGCAGCGGCATCGCGACCTCCTCGATCGGCCATGGCCACCCGCATCTGGTGAAGGCCATCGCCGAGCAGGCGGCGCGCGTGATGCACGTGTCGAACCTGTACCGCGTGCCGCAGGCCGAAGAGCTTGCCGCGCGGCATGTGGCGCATTCGTTTGCCGACAGCGTGTTCTTCTGCAATTCCGGCGCCGAAGCCAACGAAGGCATGGTGAAAGCCGTGCGCAAATACCACGCCGAAAACGGGCACCCGGAACGCTACCGGATGATCTGCTTCGAAGGCGCGTTTCATGGCCGCACGCTCGGCATGATCGCCGCCACCGGCAACGCCAAATACCTGGAAGGTTTCGGCCCGCCGGTGGATGGTTTTGACCATGTGCCCTTCGGCGACATGAACGCGGTGCGCGCCGCGATCGGGCCGCAGACGGGCGGCATCATGATCGAACCCGTGCAGGGCGAGGGCGGCGTGCGACCCGCGGATCTGCGCTTCCTGCGCGAATTGCGCACGGCCTGTGATGAGTTCGGCCTGCTGCTGGCGCTGGACGAAGTGCAGACCGGCATGGGCCGTTCCGGCAAGCTCTGGGCGCATCAATGGGCGGGCATCGAGCCTGATGTGATGTCGTCCGCCAAGGGCATTGGCGGTGGCTTCCCGCTGGGCGCGGTGCTGGCCAAGGAACACGTCGCCAAGCACCTGAAGCCCGGCACGCATGGCACCACCTATGGCGGCAATCCGCTGGCCTGCGCCGCTGGCAACGCGGTGCTGGATGTGGTGCTGGCCGATGGCTTCCTGGACCAGGTGGACCGCGTCGCGCGCAAGCTGTGGTTCGGGCTGGAAGCGATGGCGCATCGCCACCCGACCGTCATCGAAGGCGTGCGTGGGGCAGGGCTGCTGCTCGGCATCAAGCTGGTGCCGGAAGTGACCAATGGTGAGGCGCAGAACGCTGCCGTGGCCGAAGGTTTGTTGACGGTCGCCGCCGGCATGAACGTGCTGCGCGTCGCACCGCCGCTGATCATCGGCGATGCGGAAGTGGATGCGGCACTCGAGATGCTGGACCGCACCATGCGTCGCCTGACGCCATCGACCGCCAAGGCCGCCGCGAAGTGAGTGCGGCATTGAAGACGGAGGTGCCGGCCAAGCCCCGGCACTTCCTGGAATTGATGGACCTGGACGCAGCCTCGCTGCGGCACATGCTGGAGCTCGGCAAGCGCGCGAAGCGCGGCGAGATTCCGGGCAAGCCGCTGGCCGGCAAGACGGTCGCGCTGATCTTCGAAATCCCCTCCACGCGCACACGCGTTTCCTTCGAAGTGGGCATCCGCCAGTTGGGCGGCGAGCCGCTGATCCTGACCACGCGCGACATGCAACTCGGCCGCGGTGAATCGCCCGCCGACACCGCGCGCGTGATGTCGCGCTACGTGGATGCGATGATGCTGCGCACCACCGATGTGGCGAAGATTCGCGAGCTGGCGGAATACTCGACCGTGCCGGTGATCAACGGCCTCACCAATGTCTCGCACCCCTGCCAGCTGATGGCGGATATGCAGACCTTCGAGGAACATCGCGGCCCGATCGCCGGCCAGGTCGTCGCCTGGACGGGCGATGGCAACAACGTGGCGCAAAGCTTCATCCAGGCCGCGGCGCGCTTCAACTTCACGCTGCGCATCGCAACGCCCGACTCTCTGACGCCGCCGGCGCACCTGGTCGAATGGGCGCGCGGGCAGGGTGCGAAGATCGAGCTGATGAACGACCCCATCGCCGCCGTGCGCGGCGCGCGCTGCGTGGTGACGGACACCTGGGTTTCGATGAACGACGAAGCGGATGGCGCGAAGCTGAACCGCCACAACCTGCTGATGCCCTATCAGGTCAACGCGGCGCTGGTGAAACAGGCGGCACCCGATGCCATCGTCATGCACTGCCTGCCCGCCCATCGCGGCGAGGAAATCACCGACGAGGTGATGGACGGCCCGCAAAGCGTCGTCTTCGACGAGGCGGAAAACCGCCTGCACGCGCAGAAGGGCGTGCTGTTGTGGGCGCTTGGCCTGGCCTGACATGTTCACGCTGACCACCGGCACCAACCACCAGCGCGCCGCCGTGCGCGACTGGCTGGCCGGGCTGGACGCCGTCAGCGCCGACATCGCGGACCGCATCGTCACCGCCTGGGTCACCACCTGGTCGTGTTCCGTGTGGGATGACCTGCACGCGATCCCGTTTTCCGCCAACGCCCCCGGCTACCCACTGGCCAAACACGTCAATGAAGTCACCCGCGCCGGCCAGGCGCTGATGCCGCGCGCCATCGCCGATTGGGGTGCCGCGCTGGACGCCGACATCATGCTGCCCATCCTGATCCTGCACGACGTGGACAAGCCCCTGCTCTCCACGCCCACCGGCAAGTCCGACCTCGCACGCCGCATGCCGCATGGCGTGGTGGGTGCCATGCTGCTGCGCGACCTCGGCTTCGACCAACGCATCATCGAAACCGTGGCCACCCACGCCACCGACGCACCCTTCCACGGCAACACGCCCGAAGCGCATGTGCTGCACTACGCCGACCTCTTCGCCGCCGACCACGCATTGCGCGTGCAAGGTGCGACCCCCTTCTACCTTCGCGGTTAAGGCCCAGATCGCGCGCATGGCCGATGGCGCGCCCAGCTACACGCTCTCCCTGCACCGGCACATCGCGGACATCGCGGCGGCCGACTGGAACGCGCTTGCCGGCGCGAACCCTTTTGTCAGCCACGAATTCCTCTCGGCCATGGAAGAATCAGGCAGCACCGGCAACCGCACCGGCTGGTTCCCGCAGCACGCGGCACTGCGCGATGAAGCGGGCGCGCTTGCCGCCTGCGCACCCTGCTACGCCAAGGCGAATTCCTATGGCGAATATGTCTTCGACCATGCGTGGGCCAATGCGTATGAACGCGCCGGCGGGCAGTATTACCCGAAGCTGCAGGTCGCTTCGCCCTTCTCTCCAGTGCCCGGCCCACGACTGCTGGCGCGCGACGACCACGCGCGCCGCGCCCTCGCGCAAGGGCTGCACCAGGCGCAGGACGGCATCGGCGCATCCTCCACCCACATCACCTTCTGCACGCGCGCGGAGTGGGATGCACTCGGCGCCGATGGCTGGCTGCAACGCATCGGCACGCAGTTCCATTGGGCCAACCAGGGCTATGCGGATTTCGATGCCTTCCTGGCCGCCATGGCCTCGCGCAAGCGCAAGACGGTGCGGCGCGAACGGCGCGACGCCGCCGCATCCGGCCTGGAATTCCGCGCGCTCCGCGGCCCCGAGATCACGCCGGCGCTGTGGCGCATCTTCCACGGCTTCTACCAGAGCACCGTCGATAAGCGCTGGGGCAGCGCATACCTGACCGAACGCTTCTGGCCGCTGCTTGGCGAAAAACTTGGCGATCGCGTCGTGCTGATGGTCGCCTTGCGCGGCGCCACACCCATCGCCGCCGCGCTGAATCTCTGGGGCGAGGACGCACTGCACGGCCGCAACTGGGGCGCATCCGAAGACATCCCCTTCCTGCATTTCGAACTCTGCTACTATCAGGCCATCGACTTCGCGATCGCGCACGCCATCCCGCGCGTCGAAGCCGGCGCGCAGGGCCAACACAAGATCCAACGCGGCTATCTGCCGGTCGAAACCTACTCCGCGCACTGGATCGGGCACACCGGCCTGCGCCGCGCCGTATCGCAATTCCTGGAAGAAGAACGCCCCGCCATCCGCGCGCAGATGGAGGAACTCGCGACCCTCTCGCCCTTCCGCGACGAATGAGGCTGGCCTACGCGCAACTCGCACTCGCGATGATCCTGGTCGGCGCCAATGTCGGCGTGGCGAAGGTGCTATCCGAAGCCCTTCCCATCGCGCTCATCGCCTTCCTGCGCTGCGCCCTGGCCGCGGCCCTTCTCTGGCCGCTCGCCCGCGCGCTGGAGGGCCTGCCACGCCTGCCGCGTGACGTGCTGGTGAACCTGTTCTGGCAGGCCGTTTTCGGCACCGCCATCTACAATGCCGGCCTGCTCGCCGGCCTGCGCCTGACCACCGCGCTGGAGGGCGGCCTGGTGCTGGCGACCATCCCCGCCGTGGTCGCACTCGGCTCCTTCCTGTGGCTGCGCGAAAAACTCTCCGCCGCGCAATGGCTCGCCGCAGGCTTGGCCGGCGCGGGCATGGCCGCGATCACCCTCGCACGCCTCGGCGCCGATGGCGGCGTGGGTTCCGCCCTCGGCAATCTGCTGGTCTTTGTCGGCGTTCTGGGCGAGGCGATCTATGTTTTGCTGGCAAAACGCATCGCCGGCCGCGCGGGCGTCTTCACCGCCAGCTTCTGGATGCAAGTGTTCAGCGCGGCCGTGCTGTTGCCCTTCGCGATCCCGGGCATGGGCGCCATCACACAACTGGCGGACCCATCGCTCGCAACCCTGCTGGTCTTCCACTCCGTCACCGCCAGCGTGATCTGCCTGGTGCTGTGGTACCAGGGCTTGCGCCGCGTGCCGGCTGGAATCGCCGGCGTCTTCACCGCCTTCCTGCCGGCAAGTGCTGCGGTGGTCGCGGTGGTCTTCCTCGGCGAGATGTTCGGCCTCATCCATGTGATCGGCTTCGCACTGATGCTGGTCAGCGTGCTGCTGGCCACCTGGCCGCGCCAATGAGGGCCTGGTTCGCCTGCACCGGCGCGGAATTGCTGGCGCGCGATGCGGCGGACATTGTGGGCCGCCTGGCCTCAGCGCAGCAGGCGCGCGGCTTTTCCGGCAGCACAGACCAACAGGCCGCATGGGAAGATCAGGTGGCCGTGCTGCGCACCGCACTTGCCGCGCATGACAGCGCTGGCTGGACCATCGCGCTGGAATACGACCTGCTGCGACTGGAACGCCGCATCGATGCGGTGCTGTTGACCGACCGCGCCATCCTCTGCCTGGAATTCAAGCTCAACGATCGCAGCCCCAGCGCACTGCGCGAGGCAGAGGACTACGCGCTGGACCTGCGCGACTTCCACGCCGGCAGCCGCGCGCATCCCATCGTGCCGATGCTGGTCGCGGGCAATGCGCCATCGGCCGAACCCGCGCCTTCGCTGTTGCTGGATGCCGTATGGCCCGCCATGGTCTGCGCGCGCGGTGAACTTGCGGCACGCATCGCCTGGGTGCAGTCGCGCGCCGCGCCGAAGCCGCTGGATGGCCCCGCCTGGCTCGACGCACCCTATCGCCCCGTGCCGCAGATCGTGGAAGCAGCGACAATGCTCTACGCGCGCCACGGCGTCGCGGAGATCGCGCAGGCCGGCGCCGACCGTCCCAGCCTCACGCGCACATCCGACGCCATCATGCGCCACATCAACGCTGTGCGCGCGGCGGGCGAGCGCGTGGTCATCTTCGTCACCGGCGTGCCTGGCGCCGGCAAGACGCTGTGCGGTTTGAACACCGTGTTCGGCGTCGCACGCAATGACGGCGCGGCCTTCCTCACCGGCAATGCGCCACTGGTCGCGGTGCTGCGCACGGCCTTGGCGCGCGATGCGCAGGCGCGCTCTCGCCTGCCGCGCGCGGAGGCCGAACGCCGCGTGAAAACCGCGCTGCAAAACGTGCACCGCTTCCTCGAAGACGGCGCGCTGGCCGACGACCGCGTGCCCGACACCAGCGTCATCGTCTTCGACGAAGCGCAGCGCGCCTGGGATGCCGCGAAGGCAGTTCTCGGCACGCGCAACAAGCCCTCGCGCCTGACCATGAGCGAACCCGCGCACGCTTTGCAGATCATGGCGCGCCGCCCCGGCTGGTGCGCCATTGTGGCGCTGATCGGCGAGGGGCAGGAGATCAACACCGGCGAAGCGGGTCTTTCCGAGTGGGCGCGCGTCGTCGCGGCGCAAGGCTGGCGCGCGGTGGCCGCGCCGCGTGCGTTGCCGGTGGCACCTTGGCTCGCGCATGACGCCGCGCTGGACCTGACCGTGCCGGTGCGTTCGCTGCGCAGCGAAGCGACCGCCGCCTGGGTCGATGCCGTGCTGAACGACCGCGTCACCGAAGCCGCCGCGATCACCCCACCGCCCTTCTTCATCACCCGCAGCCTGGACGCGATGCGCGCGGCCCTGCGCCGCTTCGCACGCGGTGAACGCCGCGCCGGCCTGCTGCGCAGTTCCGGCGCCAAGCGCCTGCGCGCCGAGGGCCTGGCCGCCGAAGTCGCGGCCGATGACGTGCCCGACTGGTTTCTCCTCCGTTGGCCCGATGTGCGCGCCTCCGACGCATTGGAATCCGCCGCCACCGAATACGCCTGCCAGGGGCTGGAACTGGACGTCGCGGGCCTGGCCTGGGGCGGCGATTTCATCCGCGGTCCAGGCGGCTGGCACGCCCGCCGCTTCATCGGCACCGCCTGGCAGCGCGACGCGAAGGAAGCGCATTTCGTCCGCAACACCTACCGCGTGCTGCTGACCCGCGCGCGCGCCGAAACCATCATCTGGGTGCCACCAGGTGACGCCGCCGACGCCACGCGCCCACCCGCGCAGATGGACGCCATCGCCGACTATCTGCGCCGCTGTGGCGTGCGCGACATCCCCGCCGCAGCCCCCATGCCCGAACCCGCACTTCTGCTGTAGCGTCGCGCGATGCGCTTCATCGCCCTCGCCCTGTTGTTCCTCACGCTGCCCGCCACGGCCGCCGAACTCCGCATCACCACCTGGAACATCGCCTGGGCCAGCCTGCGCCCCACCGGCGACCCCGACATGCCGCGCGACTACCGCGCCCGCACCGAGGCCGACTGGGCGCTGTTGCGCCAATACGCGCAGCGCCTGGAATCCGACATCATCGCGTTGCAGGAAATCGACGGCCCACGCGCCGCCGCGCGCATCTTCGACGAGCGCACCTACGCCTTCTTCTTCCCCGACGAGAACGATGTGCAGCGGTCCGGTTTCGCCGTGCGCCGCACCTTGCGCGCCACACAAAACCCGGACCTGGCGGCACTCGACATCCGCCCGCATGCGCGCTTCTCGCTCCGCCGCGGCGTGGACATCACGGTCGAGGCCGGCACCTCCCGCCTGCGCCTGCTCTCCGTCCATCTCAACGCCGGCTGCCGCGAGGGCGATCTGCAAGGCGGCCCCGAATGCAACAGCCTGTCCCAACAGGCCAATGTGCTCGCCGGCTGGATCGCCGAGCGCCGGCGCGAAAACGCGCCCTTCATGATCCTCGGTGACTTCAACCGCCGCATCGCGCCCACCGGCGACAGTTTCGCCGACCGCCTGACGAACGCCGCGCCGCTGACCCGCCTGAACGAAGGCTATGCCAACCCCTGCTTCGCCGACCCACGTGGCGGCCGCCCCTTCATCAGCCATATTTTTGCCGGAGGTGCGGCGCGCAACTGGTCCATCAACAACACGCTGCGCGTCATGGTCTATGCGGAACGCGATGCGCGCGAACGCCTGTCGGACCATTGCCCGATCTCCGTGCGCATGCGGTTGCCATGATGCGCCCCGATCGGGTCGCACAACGATGAACTTCTTCACCGTCACCCTGCCGCTCGGCATGGTGAACTTCATCAACCAGGCCAGCCGCGCGCTGATGGCCATCATCGGCCCTGCGGTCGCGCTGGAATTCGGCCTGTCGGCCTCCGATCTCGGCCTGCTCGCCGCCTCGCTTTTCGTCGCCTATGCGGCGGCGCAATTGCCGGTGGGCGTCGCACTCGACCGCTACGGCCCGCGCCGCATCCAGACCGCCTCCACCCTGATCGCGGCCGCGGGCTTCGCCACCTGCGCGCTGGCGGACGGCACCATCATGCTGGCGCTGGGCCGCTTCCTGACCGGGCTTGGTGTCGCCTCATCGCTGATCGGGCTGATCAAGGCGCACAGCACCTGGTACCCGAAGGAACGCGTGGCCGCATTGACCGGCATCGGCGTTTTCATCGGCGGCATGGGCGGCATGCTGGCCACCGTGCCGGTGCAGGCGCTGCTGCCGGCCATCGGCTGGCGCGGCGCCTTCTGGTTGCTGGCGGTGCTCGCCACCGTCATCGCCATGTGGATCTGGCGCGCCGTGCCGCCCAGCCCCAAGTGCCCCGCCGAACGCAAGCTGTGGCAGGACATCCGCGAATTCGGCCCGATCTATCGCAACCCGCGCTTCGTGGCACTTGTGCCCGCGATCATCGTGCTGAACGCGCTGCACTTCACCTATCAGGGGCTGTGGGTCGGGCCATGGCTGCGCGATGTGGCGGGCATGGGCGATGCGCTGCGTGCGGCGGTTTTGCTGTGCTACGCGCTGGGTGTGATGTTCGGCAACCTGATCGCCGGCCAGGCCGCCAGCCGCCTGCAAATGCGCGGGCAATCGCCCATGATGGTGCCGGTCGCAGCGATGTTCCTGATGCTCGTGTTGCAGGCCGTGCTGGCCTTCGCACCACCCGCCAATACCATCGCCGTGACCTTGCTGTGGGTGGCCTTCGCCTTCGCCGGTTCCACCAGCAGCGCGGCCTATGCCGCTGTCTCCGGCGGGTTTCCGCCGCAGCTCGCGGGCCGCGTTTCCACCGCCGTCAACGCCACCATGCTCGTGCTGACCTTCGTGATGCAGACCGCGATCGGCGCCGTGCTGGATATCTTCCCGCGCACCGCATCGGGTGGGTGGGACACGCGCGGCTATGCCTGGGCGATGGCGGCCACCATCATCCTGCAAGTCCTCGTGATGGTCTGGATGTGGCACCGCACGCGGCTGTTGCGCGCCCTCGCCCCCGCGCCATAGTGCGCGCATGGACATGAACCGCCTGCTCAAGCGCTACCGCATCGAAGACGCCAAGGGTTTTCGCCTCAAGAAGCACGACCCCGCCGATGAAGGCAGCCTCAAGCTGGAACGCGAGGAGGCGGAAGCGCTGCTGCTGACCGGCCAGCGCCGCCTCGCGGAATTGCAGGACAAGCTCTACGCGCAAGACCGTTGGGGCGTGCTGTGCATCATCCAGGCGATGGATGCGGCGGGGAAGGACGGCACCATCAAGCACGTGTTTTCCGGCCTGAACCCGCAGGGCTGCGAGGTGACGCCCTTCAAGGCGCCGACATCGCTGGAACTGGACCACGACTATCTGTGGCGCCATGTGCTGGCGCTGCCGCGCCGCGGGCATATCGGGATCCACAACCGGTCCTGGTACGAGGAAGTGCTGGTCACCCGCGTCCACCCCGGCATCATCCAACGCCAGAAACTGCCGCAAGGCCTGGCCGGCAAGCGCATCTACGACGACCGCCTGGAAGACATTGCTGCGTTTGAACGCTACCTCTCGCGCAACGGCATCGTGGTGCTGAAGTTCTTCCTCCATGTCAGCAAGGCGGAGCAGCGCGAACGCTTCCTCGCGCGCATCGAGGACCCCTCGAAGAACTGGAAATTCAGCGCCGCCGACGTCGCCGAACGCGAACACTGGGACGCCTACCAGGACGCCTATGAACAGGCGATCCGCGCCACAGCCACGCCCGCCGCACCCTGGTATGTCGTGCCGGCAGACCGCAAATGGTTCTGCCGCCTGGTGGTGGCGGGTGCGATGGTCCACGCGCTGGAAAACCTGGACCTGCGCTACCCGGCACCCAACCCCGAGGAGATGGCGCGATTGCAGCAGGCGAAGACGGCGCTGGGTTAGCGAATGGTCACGCTCAGCCGGTAATCCGCGCCGCCGCGCGTGGTGCCGATCACGAACAGATAGGTCCCATCCGCCGGCAGGGTGATGCGCGCATAGGTCGCGTCATCGCTGGTCACCGTGCGGTTGGAGACATCCACGCCACCCCACTGGTCCACCCGCACGCGCCAGCCCGGCGGGTGCAGCTGGAACACCGCATTGCGCTCGGTGCTGGTGATGGTCGCTTCCAGCACCTGGCCGGCACGCGCGGTGATGGTGCGGCAGTCGGGCATGCCGCGCGGCACGCCGCCCTCGATCACCGCACCCGAGGTGCCGGGGGCGAAGCGGATCGGGGCAGGGCGTTCGCAGCCCTGCGCGGCGGCTGGCAGGGGCGCCAGGGCGAGCAGAAAGGGCAGGGCGTATCGCAGCATCAGCTTGGTTCCTTGGGGCGGCCCCAATCTGACCCCGCCGCCCGCGCTTGCAAAGCCGCATCGCGCAACGCCTCGCAATTTGCGAAAAACCCACCCGCGCGGCTGGCACGCCCGATGCAACACCCATGGCAAGACCCGAAAGGAACCCTGCCATGACCACCCTGATCGCCGCCGCCGCCCCCACCACCCGCCGCAACGCCAAGGCCGCTTCCGCCCCTGCCTATCTGATGAGCTGCGCGGTCTTCCTGGCCGGTGTGGTCGGCCTGTTCAGCCTGGCCGGGTTCTGAACGAAAACCTTGCTTTTTGCGGCACAAAATCCTATATTGGCGGCGCTGTTTGACAACCGCATCCGCCCCACGACCCGCCCGGCCGGCACCCGCCCTGGGCCTGGAAAGATGGTAAGGCAGTAAGGCAATTCCGTCCCCAAAGCCGCGCCCCGCCTGGCCCCGACACCGCACAACACCCCCCGGTAAGGGGGTAAGGCAGTAATGCAGTAAGGCACGCCCCGAATTTGTCGCAAGCTGCGCTATGGCAGTGTCACCACCGTCTCGAACCCCGCCCCACCGCCGCGCACCACCAGCACCGGGCAGCGCGAAACCTGGCCATATTCAAGGCTTTCCCAGCCTTCTTCCAGCGCTGTCTCGCCACCCGTCACCACAATCCGCGCCGCCCCCTCCGCCCCATCTGCTGTCAACCGCCACGCCCCCGGCGCCAGGCGCCAGCGCAGCACGGCCTGGCGGAACGGCCCCGCCAGCCGATCGACCACGCGCCACTCCCGCCCCCGCATTTCCACCGCCCGGGCATGCCTTCGCCCGCGCCAATCCCGCACCCAGTCCCCGTCCGCATCACGCCCCCATGCCGGCCAGCGCGCGTGCAAAAACCGCCCCACCTTGGGCATTTGGTCCTCAGCGTCGAATTCCACCGTGTTATGCGCGGCGGTGGACCAGAAATACGCCAGCCACCAGGCATCCGCGGCCGCCGGGTTATACGCCCCGGTCCCGCCATCCCGCAGCAGGTTCACCCCGCCATCCCACAGATCAAAATGCAGGAAATCCGCCTGGGCCGGGCGA
>JAAFHD010000419.1 GCA_013298245.1 Alphaproteobacteria bacterium | reverse complement strand
AGCAGCTTCACCGAAGTGGCGAAGGCCACCACCGCCAGCACGCCCGACAACACGCCCTGCACCACGAGCTGCGCCACCAGCCCAGTCGTGGGCAGCGCCAGGATGCGGTCGAACCCGGTGGTCAGCGCCACGATCGGCACCAGCACTGCGCCGGACAGGACGGAGACCACAACCGTCGCCTCGACCGGCCCCGCGCCCCAGCGGCGCGAGAGGATGGTGAACACCGCCCACATCAGCCCCGCCGCCAGGAACATCGCATCGCCCACCGGCGTCAGCGCGCCGCCCGAGAACAGGCCAGGCCCGGCCACGATGGCAAGCCCGGCCAGGATGACGCCCGCGCCCAAAAGGCGCTCGCGCGGCGGGCGGTCACCCAGCACCAAGGCGGCCAGAACCACGGCGCCGATGGTGACGGTGGCGGGCTGGATCAGCGCGCCATGCGCGAGCGGCGCGAAAGCATAGCCGCCCACGCCGGCGATCACGAAGGGCGGCCCGGCCAAGGCCGCCAGCACGCCCGCGCGCCACCAGCCAATGCGCGCGATCAGTGGCAGGCCGCGCGTGATGAACAGCGGCAGCGTCACCAGCCCCGCCACACCGTAGCGGATGGTGGCGATATCAACGCCGGTCAGCCCGCCCACCACGCCCGCGCGCGACAACGCCAGGTAAAGCCCCCACAGCAGTGCCGCGGTCAGCCCCGCGGCAATGCCTGGCAACAGCGGGCTGCTGAGGGGTGCGGCGGGTGCCGGCAGCATGGTGGCGGACATGGCGCGCCCCTCCCTATGCCGCGACCGGCGCCAGCGCATCGAGCGCGGCGCGGGGGTCGGTGCGCTTGCGGTAGTCGGGTTCGATGAAGGCCGCGCGGATGCGCCCACCGCGCTCGACCACGAAGGTGGCGGGCATGGGCAGCGCCCAGTCGCCGGTGGCATTGCGCTCGGGCAGCGCGTGGCCGGCCTTTTCGTAGAAGGGGCGCACGGCGTCCGACAGCGTGAAGCGAATGCCGAGTGCGGAGGCCAGCGCGCCGTTCACATCGGTCACCACGGTGAAGTCCAGGTCGTTCTTCTGCGCGGTGTTCAGCGAGTGGTCGGGCTGTTCGAAGGTGACGGCGACCAGCGCGGCACCGGCCGCCTTGATGGCCGGCAATGCCGCCTGGAAGGCGCGCAGTTCCAGGTTGCAATAGGGGCACCAGCCGCCGCGGTAATAGGTGATGATCACCGGCTGTTGCGCCACCAGCGCGTCGAGGTCGAAAGCCGCGCCATGCTGGTCCAGCAGCGGTGTGTTGCTGGGCAGCGCGTCGCCGGCGCGGGCGGTGCGGTCCAGGATGCCGCTGTTGCGCAGGTTTTCGATGTCACCGCCGATCAGGCGGGCGATGTCCTCGCCCACGCGGGATTCCCAGGCGGCGCGGAAGTTGTCGAGTTCGGTTTGCATGGTCATGGTGGGGTGTCCTTTGCGGTGAGGGTTCAGGCGAAGATCGCGGCGAGGCCGCTGATGTTGTGCTGGCCAAGCCCGGCCGCCTGGGCGCGGGCGAATAGCGCCTGGTTGGCGGCGGCACCGGGCAATTCAGCGCCGCTGTCGAGCAGGTAGCCGAGGTCTTTCGCCAGCAGGTCGATGGTGAACAGCGGCGCTGTGGAACGCGCGGCCATCATGCGTGCAGCACCGGCCAGGGGTGGTGCGACGATGGGGAAACCGCCCAGCAATTCGGCGGCCTCGGCGCGGGCGAAACCGGCGCCTTCCAGGTAGCCGAGCAGTTCGGCCAGGCTGGAGAGTTGCGCCGCGAACAGCGCGTTGACCGCCAGTTTCAATACCGCGCCCTGCCCCACCGCACCCACATGGGTGATGCGTGCGGCGAGTGGTTCGAAGGCGGGGCGCGCGGTATCCAAAACGGCCGCGTCACCGCCGACCATGAAGACCAGTTGCCCGGCCTCCGCCTGCGGGCGGGAACCGGCGACGGGGGCGTCCAGCAGCGCAGCGCCACGCCCGGCCAAAGCGGTGGCCAGTTCGCGCACCCAGCCGGGTGTCACGGTGGAACATTCGATGCCGATGGCGCCGGCGCCCATCCCGCCCAGCGCGCCATCCGGCCCGAGCCAGGTGTCGCGCGCCGCCGCGTCATCGGTCACCATCGAGAAGACCACCGCGGCACCGCGCGCCGCGTCCGCGGGTGTGGCGGCGATGCGCGCGCCGGCTTGCGCCAGCGGCACGGTTGCGGCGGGGCTGCGGTTCCACACCGTCAGCGCATGGCCACCCGCCAGCAGGCGCGCGGCCATCCGCGCGCCCATGGCACCAAGGCCGAGGAAAGCGACATCCATGGCTCAGGCCGCCTTCGCGCGGTTGCGCGGTGCCACCCAGGCCAGCGTCGGGTCGGCCATGAAGCCTTCCTTCGGGGTATGGGTGATGTGGTTGGTGTAGTTGCTGATGGTCTTGGTGGCAGCGATCGTCACCACTTCCAGCACATTGGCGCGGGTGAAGCCGGCGGCGATGAAGGCATCCACCGCGGCATCGCCCACGAAGCCACGCTCGCGCACCACCGCTTCGGTGAAGGCGCGCAGCGCTTGCAGCCGCGCATCGGCGATCGGCGTGCTGTTGCGCAGCGCCTGCAAGGTGGGTTCATCCATGCCGGCCTTGCGCGAGAGGAAGCTGTGGCCGGCGGTGCAGTATTCGCATTCGTGGAAGACGTTGATCGCCTGGTAGGCGACCTGTTGTTCCACCGGCGTCAGCGTGGACTGCGCGACCAGGCCGAACAGCGTGTCATAGGCGTCGAGCGCGACCGGGCTTTCGGCCAGCGTCGCATGCAGCGTGGGGATGAAGCCCCAGGCCTGCTTCACGGCGCCAAGGCGCGCGCGGCTGCCTTCGGGGGCGGTGTCGGGGGTGTATTGGGCGAAGCTTGTCATGGTCCGGTTTCCTTGTTGGCGCGGCGGGGTGCCGTCCGTGGGGAAACCATGCGCCGATGCGCGGGGCGCAAGAACGGGGCTTGTGCGAAGATTTCCCATACGCACAATGTATGAATGAGCGACGCCCTACCCCTGTTCCGCAGCTTCCTGCGCGTGGTCGAAACTGGCTCCTTCAGCGCCGTCGCGCGCGAGGCCAATACCAGCCAGCCGACCATTTCCCGCCAGATTGCCGCGCTGGAACAACACCTTGGCTGCCTGCTGCTGCAACGCACGACGCGCGCGCTGACGCTGACCGAAGACGGCCGCGCCTTCTACGACGCCGCGCGCCAGGCGCTGGAGGCGGTGAATGCCGCCGAAAGCAGCGTCGGCCGTCGCAAAGGCCAGGCCACCGGCACGCTGCGCCTGGCGGTCGCGGAGGTGATGGGCCGGCTGCATGTGCTGCCGCGCCTGCCGCGCTTCCTGGAGCGGCACCCCGGGCTGTCGGTGGATCTGGTGCTGTCGGACGGCTTCACGGATCTGGTGGAGGAGGGGATCGACCTGGCGATCCGCGTCGGTGAATTGAACGAACAGGGGCTGGTCGCGCGGCGCATCGCGGTGACGCGGCGGGTGCTGGTGGCAACG
>JAAFHD010000418.1:2008-3513 GCA_013298245.1 Alphaproteobacteria bacterium | reverse complement strand
CTGGCCTGCGTGATGACCAACGCCGCCTCTCCGCGCGCCACCGCCTGCACCGCCAGCAGCCCGCGTGGGTAGGGCATGCGGCGTGGTTCGGTGATGGCCAGCCGGTCCAGCAGCGCCAGCACATGCCGGCCGCTGGTCGCACCCGCCGCGCCGTCGCTCATCGCGATGCTGGGGGCGGCGCGCAGCACCGCGGCCAGCGCGGCTTCATCGGCAATGGCGGGCAGCGCGGCGCCGGCGCGCACCGCCAGGCCCAGCATCATGCGGCCCAATTCGCGGCGGGTTTCGGCGCGCAAATGATCGTCGCGGATCAGCGCATCCAGCGCGGCGCCCGCGTTCAGCACCACGTCCGCCGCCTCTCCGCCACGGATGCGCGCTGCCACCTGGCCGCCATTGCCGGTGGCCGTGCGCACGGGCCCCGGGAAGGCATGCGCGATGGCGTCGATGGGGATTTCCGTCGCACCCGTGCCCAGCACCAGCAGGGGCGCTGTCTGCGCGATGGCGGGCAGGGCCAGGAATGGCAGGGCGCGGCGGGCGATCATCGGTTCAGTCTTGCCCTCTGCGCGCGCGCCTGCAACCAATGCCGCATGGCCCACGCGATGAACCCCTCCGCCCCCGCGATCCTGCGCAATTCAGAGCTGGACGCGCCCGCCATCCGCGAGGCGCGGATCGACCTGGCGGCGTGTTTCCGCATGGCCGCGCGCTTGGGCATGCATGAGGGCATCTGCAACCATTTTTCCGCCGTCGTGCCGGGGCGCGATGACCTGATGCTGGTGAACCCCTATGGCTGGGCGTTCAGCGAGGTGACGGCGTCGCGCCTGCTGATCACAGATCTTGAGGGGCGCGTGCTTGCGGGCGATGGCGTGCCGGAGGCGACGGCCTTCTACATCCATGCGCGGCTGCACCTGAAGAACCCGCGGGCGCGCGCCGCCTTCCACACGCATATGCCGCACGCGACGGCGCTGGCCATGCTGGAAGGCCCGCCCATGGTCTGGGCCGGGCAGTCGGCGTTGAAGTTCTATGGCCGCACGACCATCGACGAAAACTACAACGGCCTGGCGCTGGACAATGCCGAGGGCGACCGCATCGCCGCATCCATGGGCGATGCGGATGTGGTGTTCATGAAGAACCATGGCGTGATGGTGATTGGCGCTTCCATCGCGGAGGCCTGGGATGACCTCTACTACCTGGAACGCGCGGCGCAGGCGCAATGGATGGCGCATGCGACGGGCCGCGCCTTGAAGCCAGTGCCGGCGGCGCTGGCGCAAAAGACCTATGACCAGATGCGCGAGGGCGATGGCGAAGCGGCGCGCCTGCACCTGGAGAGCATCAAGCGCATCCTGATGCGCGAAGCCCCCGATTTCGCCGAATGAAGCGCCGCGCGGCGCTGCTGCTGTTGGCGGCGCCCGCTGTCGCACAGGCGCGCCCCTTGCGCATCATCGTGCCCTTCGCACCCGGCGGGCAATCCGACACGGTGATGCGGCTGGTCGCCCCCGGCATGCAGGATG
>JAAFHD010000418.1:0-1998 GCA_013298245.1 Alphaproteobacteria bacterium | reverse complement strand
CAGGATGCGCTGGGGCAGACCATCGTGGTGGAAAACCGCCCGGGCGCGGGGGGCGCGATCGGCGCGGGCCTGGTGGCGGCGGCGCCGGCTGATGGCACCACGCTGCTGCTGGACAGCTTTGGGTTCGTGGTCCAGCCGCTGATCCAGCGCGGCCTGCCCTTCGACTACACAACCGCCTTCACCGCTGTCAGCCAGCTGGTGGCGCTGCCCTATGTGCTGGTGGTGCGCGGCAGTTTTCCGGCGCGCGACCTGGCGGGATTTTTGCGGGTTGCGCGTGCGGGGGCGGTGAATTTCGGTTCTCCGGGCGTGGGGTCCATCGGGCATCTGGCGGGGGCGTTGCTGGCGCATCGGGCGGGTGTGCGGCTGGAACACGTGCCCTATCGCGGCGGTGCGGATGCGGCGCGTGATGTCGCGGCGGGCAATCTGGACAGCGCCATCAGCACCGCCAATTCCTTGCGCCCGCTGACGCTTGACGGCCGCGCGCATGGCATCGCGCTGACCAGCGCGGAGCGGCGTGGGACGATGGCGAACCTGCCGACAATCGCGGAATCCGGCTTTCCTGGCTATGACCTGACCAGCTGGAACGGGCTGTTCGCGCCGGCTGGCACGCCGGCTGCCGTGGTGGCGCGGATCGCGGCGGCGGTGGATGCGTCGCTGGCGGATGCGCAGCGGCGCGAGCGCTTGGCCGCCACGGGCAATGACGCGGTGGGCGGCGCGCCTGCGGCGTTCGCTGCTGTTGTGGCGCGCGATGCGCGGGTGGTGCGCGACCTGGTGCGGGAGACCGGGTTGCGCGTGGAATAGCTCACAGTCCGGCGACGAAGTCCTCCACCAAGGCGTTGAAGGCGGCGGCGCGCTCGAAATAGCCGGAATGGCCGGTGCGCGGCAGCATGGCGGCACGCGCGCCGGGCACGCGGGCGGCGATGGCGGCGGAGGCGAAGGGCGGCATGACGATGTCCTCCGCGCCCGCGATCAGCAGCACGGGGCAGCGTGCGGCTGCCAGGCATTCCGGCGGGCGGGTGCGCATCGCGGCCATGCGGGCGCGCAGCGCTTCCTTGTCGAGCGCGCGGTTGGTCTCGTCCACATGGCGGTAGAGCTGGACCAGCGCGGGTTGTTCGGTCTGCGCGGTCAGGCCCATGGCGACATGCCCGCCGGCGGCCTGCACGGCGGCGCGTGTGGCGGCGCATTCGGCCTCCCAGGCATCAACGGGGCCCAGGCCCTCGCGCGCGATGGAACCGGTGGTGGCGGCCATGACCAGGCCGCGCAAGCGGTGGTCGGGGCGTTGCGCATATTCCACCGCGGTCCAGCCGCCCATGGATTGCGCGATCAGCACGAAGGGCGGCAGGGAGAGGTGGTCCGCCAGTGCGGCCAGGTCGGCCGCGTATTCATTCGGGTTCGGCCCGCCCGGAATGGGCGTGCTGGGCCAGAAGCCCTGATGCGCGAAGGTGACGCAGGTGAAGCGCGGCGAAAAATGCGCGACCTGCTGCCACCAGGACATGTGGCTGCCGCCCAGGCCGTGGGCGAAGACCAAGGCGGGGCCTTCGCCGGTCACTTCATAGTAGCGGCCGTTGAGGTGACCGGAGGCGCGCTTCACAACGCGCCGCCCTTGCGGCCCGCCATGGCGCCCAGGCGCAGCCGCAGCGCGTTCAGCTTGATGAAGCCCTGCGCGTCGAACTGGTCATAGGCGCCCTGGTCGTCCTCGAAGGTGACGTGCTTCATCGAATACAGGCTGTGCGGCGATTGGCGGCCGGTGACGATGGTGTTGCCCTTGTAGAGCTTCAGGCGGACGGTGCCGGTGACCGACGCCTGGGAGTGGTCCACCAGCGCCTGGATCATCCGCCGTTCGGGGCTGAACCAAAAGCCGTTGTAGATCAGTTCCGCGTAGCGCGGCATGAGCGAATCCTTGAGGTGCCCGGCTTCGCGGTCCAGCGTGATGCTCTCCATCGCGCGGTGCGCGACATAGAGGATGGTGCCGCCCGGCGTTTCATAACAACCGCGGGA
>JAAFHD010000417.1 GCA_013298245.1 Alphaproteobacteria bacterium | reverse complement strand
GTCCGCCCGTGGTGGGGCTGGATTGGGAAATGGATTGCCGCGGCATTCCGCTGGAGCGGGTGGTGGCGTAACCCGCCACCCCGCTGCAAGCTGCCCTGAACAGGAGGCAGCCATGACCACAGAAGACGCGCGCGCGACCCTTGCGGACCTCAACGCCCTGCTGCGCATCAAAACCACCGTCACCGCCATGAAGCTCTACGCGACGGTGGCGGAGATGGAGGCCATCCCCCGCATCCGCCGCCCGAAAACCCGGCACACCACGGACCAGATCGTCTCCATGGCGTCGCGCCTGAACTGGACCGTCGGCATCACCGCCGATGACCTGGTCGGCCAGCAATGCCAGGCCGTCATCGGCCTGGCGCCCCGCGACGAAACCGGCGAACGCTACGTCAATGTCTGGCACGGCGATGCCGAAAGTGCCGCCGCCCGGCAACAGGCCCTGTCCTGCGTGCCGCATGGCCAATACCAGGCCATGGCCGTCGGTCCCTGGGAGGCCGGGCGGATCGAGGCGCCCGACATCCTGTTGGTCTATGCTACGCCCGGCCAAATGATCATCCTGATCAACGGCTTGCAGTACCGGAACTACAAGCGCTTCGACTGGTCCGTGGTGGGCGAAACCGCCTGCGCCGACAGCTGGGGCCGCGCCCTGGCCACGCGCGAGCCAAGCCTTTCCCTGCCGTGCTTCGCCGAACGCCGCTATGGCGGCGTGCCGGATGAGGAAATGCTGATGGCCCTGACGCCCGCCGATTTGTGCCGCGCGATCGACGGCATGAAGGCGCTGGCGAAGAACGGTATTCGCTATCCCATCCCGCCCTATGGCATCCAGGCGGACCCGGCGGCGGGGATGGGTGTCAGCTATTCAAAAGGCTGATTGCTGGCGGGCCGATTCACCGGCCAACTGGCCGGATCGGAGAGTTGTTGACGGGCCGATTCACCGGCCAACTGGCCGGATCGGAGAGTTGTTGACGGGCCGATTCACCGGCCAACTGGCCGGATCGGAGAGTTGTTGACGGGCCGATTCACCGGCCAACTGGCCGGATCGGACCTTGTCACCCCTGCTGATCGGGTGACAAAACCATGCAGGCGCGGCCGCGCATGCGGTCACAGGCTTGTTGCGCCGCGGGCTGCGACAGCCCCGTGATGCGTGCGCGGAATAGCGTGGCGCGGCCCACGCGGACCGGTTGCACATCCACGCGGCCACCGGCGCGGGCACCTTCGGCCGCGCTGCGCGCCTGGCGTTCGTCGGCGAAGGCGCCGACCTGGATGGCCCAAGCGGGGCGCGTATTGGCCAGGGCGGGGCGCAGCTGCGCGGGCAGGGTTGCGGCCTGGGCGGTGCCGATGAAACCCAACGTGCGCGGCGGCAAGGGGGCGGCGGCCAGTGCAGGCCCGCGTGGCAGTGGTGCCGGCGCAGAACCGCGCGACAGCGCCGCGGGCGCTGGGCTGCGCGCCAGGGATGACACAGCGCCCTGCCGTGCCTCGGCTTCTGCCAGGGCGGCGGCACCGCCGGGCGTGCTGCCATCAGGAATGGGTTCCATGGAAGCGACGACACAGCGCTGTTCCGCGCCAGCCAGCGCCGAGCCACGCCCAGCGCTTTCCGCCAACGCCATCGCGCCGCCTGGCGTGCTGCCATCGGGGATGGGGTCCATGGCGACCACGCTGCCGGAACGGGCCGGCGCGCGGGCCACGAAGGTGCTGGGCTCAGGGTCCGGTGCGCGGGCGAATTGCGCGTTCTGTTCGCGGATGCCGCGCTGGTCGCGCAGCGCCATCATGGTGCCGGCATCCATCCGGCGTGGGCCTTGCGGGATGCTCAGCGGGATTTCGGCCGCCGCGTAAACCTCCGGCGCGGCACGGCGCACGGGGCTTGCGCGCAGCACACCGGGGCCGACGCGCGCCACGTAGTTGCGGGTTTCCTGCGGCAGGCCCTGGCGGTTGTAGAGGAAGTTTTCCAGCCGCCGCGGCCCGGCATTATACGCCGCCAGGAAGGCGGGGCTGCCGAATTGGTCGTACATTTCACGGATATAGGCGGTGCCGGCCATGATGCTGTCAAACGGGTGATAGGGGTCTTCACCCAGGCCGTAGCGCCCGCGCAATTCCCGATAGGTGCCGGGCATCACCTGCATCAGGCCCATGGCGCCGACGGGGCTGGTGGCGGTGGCGCGGCCGCCGGATTCCTGGCGCATCACCTCGCGGATCCAGCGCTCGGGCACGTCGAAACGGGCCGAGGCCTCGCGGATCCAGGGGCCCCAGGGGTCGCCGGGCGGGCCAGGCGGGTCATAGGAACGGCCGTTGGAGGTGACCAGGCTGGAGCCGGTGCGCGCCGGCTGCCCGCCACAAGCGGCCAAAAGCCCAAGCAACACGACGGCCAAACCGGCCCTGGTCCATGCTGACGAGAAGCGCATCCCCTAAGGTCTCCCCTGGCTTGCCGGGACGTCTAGCCCCCACCCCCATGGATGGCCAGCCGGCAAGCTGCGCGCGGGCAGCCCGCGCGAAGGCCGGACATTAACCGGGGGAATAAGGCGAAAGCAAGGTGAATGCGTATGGCGCGGGTTGCGACAAATTCGGCGCGGTTGCCTTACTGCATTACTATCTTGCGATCTTACCGGGGGACTGGCGGGGTGAGCGCGTGCCCGCGCGGCAAGGGTTGGGCGGCGCAAATGCCTTACCGCCTTACCATATTGCCACCGTACCGGTGCCGGGTTGCGGGTCGGATGCGGTTGTCAAACAGCGAGGCCGTTTATAGGACCAAAAGCCCTAAATGTCAATGTTTTCAGGGATCCTCACATCGTAGCCCCGAGCACCCAGGGCGCGAATTCCGCATCGCCAAAGCCCAGGGCTTCGCTTTTCGTGCGTTCGCCGCTGGCGGTGCGCAGCATCAGGTCGAAGATGCGCGCGCCGCATTCGGCCACGGATTCCGCGCCGTCCAGCACGGTGCCGCAGTTGATGTCCATGTCCTCCTCCATGCGGGTGAACATGGCCGTGTTGGTGGCCAGCTTGATCGAAGGTGCTGGCTTGCAGCCAAACACGCTGCCGCGGCCGGTGGTGAAGCACATCAGGTTGGCGCCGCCCGCCACCTGGCCCGTGGCGCCCACCGGATCGTAGCCGGGCGTGTCCATGAAGACGAAGCCCTTGGCGGTCACGGCCTCCGCGTAGCGCACCACATCCACCAGGTTGGTCGTGCCGGCCTTGGCCATGGCGCCGAGCGATTTTTCCAGGATGGTGGTCAGCCCGCCGGCCTTGTTGCCGGGGCTGGGGTTGGCGTTCATCTCGGCGCCGTGGCGGGCGGTGTAGTCCTCCCACCAATGCATCACATCGACCAGTTTCTGGCCCACTTCGCGGGAGACGGCGCGGCGCGTCAGCAGGTGTTCCGCGCCATAGGTTTCGGGTGATTCGGACAGGATGACGGTGCCGCCATGGCGCACCACCAGGTCGCTGGCGGCGCCCAGCGCGGGGTTGGCGGTGATGCCGGAATAGCCGTCGCTGCCGCCGCATTGCAAAGCTACGCACAGCTCACTGACG
>JAAFHD010000415.1 GCA_013298245.1 Alphaproteobacteria bacterium | reverse complement strand
CTGGTTCACCGATCCGGCCTTCGCGCAGGACAGCCCGTATATTGGCCGCATTGGGCCGTGCGAATTGCCGGGGTCGGTGTATCGCATCGATGGCGCGACCGGTGTGGTGACGCGTGTGACGGATGCGGTGGCGGGGCCGAATGGGCTGGCGTTCAGCCCGGATGAAAGCCTGCTGTATGTCATCGCGTCGCGTGCGGAACCGCGCGAGATCGTCGCCTTTCCGGTTGATGGTGCGCGGCTCCGTGCGCCGCGCGTGCTGGTGCATTGCGGCCCGCACGAAACGCCCGACGGCTTTCGCGTGGATGTCGATGGCAATCTCTGGTGCGGCTGGGGCATGGGCAGTGATGCGCTGGATGGCGTGCGTGTGTTCAACGCGGCCGGCGCGCCGATCGGGCATATCGCGCTGCCGGAACGCTGCGCCAATCTGTGCTTCGGCGGGCGGTATCGGAACCGGCTGTTCATGGCCGGCGCGCAATCATTGTTCAGCCTCTATACCGAGGCTAAGGGCATCGCATGAAGCGTCTTTTGTTGGGCCTGATCGGCCATCCCATCAGCCATTCCGCGGCGCCCGCGATGATGGAAGCGGCGGCGCAGGCGGCTGGCATGCGCGCGCATTACCAGTTGATCGATGTGGCGGGCGCGGATCGCGCGGAATTGGCGCGGCTGCTGGATGGTGTGCGGCGGCTGGGTTTTGCGGGTGTGAACATCACCTTCCCCTACAAGGAAGCGGTGGTGCCGTTGCTGGATCGTTTGTCGCCAGGTGCTGCGGCGTTGGGTGCGGTGAACCTGGTGCGCGTGGAGGCGGATCACAGCCTGACGGGGCACAACACGGACGCCACCGGATTCCTGACCGCGCTGCGCAGCAACCTTGCGGATCGCGTGCGCAGCGGGCCGGCACTGTTGCTGGGCGCGGGTGGTGCGGGGCGCGCCATTGCGTGGGCGCTGCGCGAGGCCGGCGTGCCGGAGCTGCGCGTGTATGATGCCGATGCGGCGCGTGCTGCATCACTGGCCGCGATGCTGCCGGGCACGCGTGTTGTTGCCAGTATCGCCGATGGTATTCGCGATGCTGTGGGCGTGGTGAACGCAACGCCTGTCGGCATGAAGCCCGACACGGGTTGCCCGCTGGATACCGCGCTGCTGCATGGTGGGTTGTGGGTGGCCGATGCGGTCTATGCACCGCTCATCACGCCGCTGCTGGGTGCGGCGCGCGCGGTGGGTGCGGCGATCATGACCGGGCGGGAGATGTCGGTCGGTCAGGCGGTGGATGGTTTCGTGCTGTTCAGTGATGCGGCAGCCGATGCCGCGGTGATCGGCGCCGCTTTCGATGCGCATCTTGCGGGCCGTGCGGCGCCCGTCGCATAAGGCGCGCGGAGGAAGACGTCATGAACATTTCACGCCGCGCGCTGGCCGCGCTGCCCGCTACCCTTGCCGTGCCCGCTTTCGCTCAGGAAGCCTGGCCCGCACGTCCCGTCACGCTGGTGGTGCCATGGGCACCTGGTGGGTCCACCGACACGCTGGCGCGCCTGTTGGCGCAGCGTGTGGCGACCGATACCGGGCAGCAGATTCTGGTCGATAACCGGCCGGGTGCTTCGGGCACGGTGGGGCATAATTCTGTCGCGCGCGCGCGGCCGGATGGCTACACGCTGTTGATCGGCACCAATTCCACCTACGCGATGGCGCCGCATCTGCTGGATGCGATTCCGTACGACAATGATCGTGCGTTTTCGCCGCTTGGGCTGCTGGCCTACACGCCGCAATACATGTGCGTGCACCCCGCACTGCCGGTGCGCGATATTGCGGGGCTGATCGCGCATGCACGGGCCAATCCGGGGCGGCTTTCGTATTCGTCGTCGGGTGCTGGTTCTTCGGCGCATCTGGCGGTGGAATTGTTCAACGTGATGGCCGGCATCGACATGCTGCATGTGCCGTATCGTGGCGGTGCGCCGGCCTTGCAGGCGTTGATCGCGAATGAGGTGCAGTTCAGCGCGGTGGATGCGGTCTCGGCGTTGCAGCCGATGCGCGCCAATGCGGTGCGTGCGCTGGCGGTGAGTTCGCGGGAACGGCAGCCCTCGGCGCGGGATGTGCCGACGGTGGCGGAATCGGGGCTGCGCGATTTCGAGTGCAGCACGGACTTTTCGTTGTTTGCGCCGGCGGGCACGCCGGATGCGGTGCTGGGGCGCATCCATGCAGCCTTCGCCGCGGCCTTGCGCGCAGCCGATGTGCGTGAACGCCTGGACCAGATGGCGATCATTCCCGTGGCCGGTTCGCCCGCGGATTTCGCCGCCTATCAGCGGCGCGAGAGCGACAAATGGGGCGGCATCATCCGCCAGCGGAACATCCGCCCGGGCTGAAAACCAGCGTACCCCCGGATGGCAACATCCGGGGGTTTTTTGTGCCTTCAGCCGCGCCCTTCGAAGGGCATTTTCGTCGCCTTGATCGTCATGGTGAAGACGTTGGAATCCAGGCTCAGGCTGTCCATGAACACGACCGCCTTGCCGACATCATCGACATCCATCGTGGGCTCGGGCTTCAGCTCGCCATTGGCCTGCTTCACGCCGCGCTGCATGCGTTGCGTCATGGGTGTGGCGGCATTGCCGATATCCACCTGGCCGGCGGCGATGTTGTACTTGCGGCCATCCAGCGCCAGGCACTTCGTCAGGCCCGTGATGGCGTGCTTCGTCGCGGTGTAGGGGATGCTGTCGGGGCGCGGGGTATGCGCGCTGATGCTGCCATTGTTGATGATGCGGCCGCCCTGTGGCGACTGCTCCTTCATCATGCGGAAGGCGGCCTGGGCGCAGAAGAAACTGCCGTTGAGATTGACGCCCACGATCTCGAGCCACTTGTCGCGCGGCAGGTCTTCCAGCAGCACGCCGGGGGCGTTCATGCCGGCATTGTTGAACAGCAGATCGAGCCGGCCCCAGCGCTGCGCGATGGCATCAAACAGCGCATCCACTTGCGTGGGCACGGCGACATCGGCGCTGAAGGGCAGGGCGTCCACGCCCGCGCCGGCCAGGCCCACGGTTTCTTCCAGCGCGTCCATGCGGCGGCCGGCCAGCGCGACGGCGTAGCCCGCCTTGAACAATGCCAGCGCGGCCGCGCGCCCCACGCCGGTGCCGGCGCCTGTGACCAATGCGATGCGCTTGCCCATGCAGCGATCCTCCCTGTTGTCGTGGCCAGATTGCGTCGGCGGCGCGCGGCCCGCAATCTGCCGGCGTGGAGGAACCGAAGATGTACACATGCGCGCCCGCGCTCGAGGTCACAGGCACGCCGCGTTGGCGCGCGCCCGATGGCGCCTGCGATTGCCATTTCCATATCTTCGGCCCCTATGACCGCTATCCGCTAAGTGCGTCGCGCCCCTACACGCCGCCGCCCGCGACCATCCCGCATTACCTGACGGCGGCGCGCGCGCTGGGGCTGACGCGATTCATCATCGTGCAGGCCAGCGTCTATGGCACCGACAATACCGTCACGCTGGATGCGGTGGATGGGCTGAGTGCCGCCAATGCACGCGCCGTGGTGGTGGT
>JAAFHD010000416.1 GCA_013298245.1 Alphaproteobacteria bacterium | reverse complement strand
AGCCCAGGCGGAATTCGTGCGCATCGGCGGGTTCTGAAAACGGCACGGGCGCGTCGCTGCTACGCGCCCGTCTCCGGCTCCAGGTCCACACTCACATCCAGCTGGTGCGCGCCACCGCCCAAAATCACGCCGCGCAAGGGCGAGATATCCGCGAAGTCGCGCCCCCAAGCCACCACCACATGCTCATCGCGCACGATGATGTTGTTGGTCGGGTCCATATCCACCCAGCCATGGTCCGGCCCCAGCCACGCACTCACCCAGGCATGCGACTGGTCCGCACCACGCCTGCGCGTCTGCCCCGGCGGCGGCCGCGTTCGGATATAGCCCGACACATAGCGCCCCGGCAGGCCAAGCCCGCGCATCCCCGCCAGCATCAGATGGGTGAAATCCTGGCAGACGCCGCGCCTCGTGCGCAGCACCTCGCTGACCGGGGTGGAGATGCCGGTGACACCTGCCTGGAAAGAAAAATCGCGTGCCATGCGCGCCAGCAAATCCAGCAGCGCTTCCAGGATCGGGCGGCCCGGGGTGAAGGATGGCCGGACATAATCACGCGCCGCGGGCTCGGCCGGCGCATGCGCACTTCCGAAGGCGAACTCCGACGCCTGCGCGTGTGCGCCACCCGCCGCCGCCATCGCCGCCACCTGTTCCCAGGGCAAGGTCCAGGCGGCTTGCGGCGCGGGTGGGAATTCCACATCGACCAGCGCCTCGGACGTCACTTCGAATTGCGTATGCGCGCTTGAGAGAAAAATGCGCGTCGCCGCATTGCCGAAATGGTCGTGGGTTTCGGTCACGTGGTCAGGTGCCGGCAGGCAGCGGATGACGGCGCGCAACACGCGCTGCCCGGCCAGCGCACGCGGCTTCAGGTGCAGCAGATGCGCTGCCAAATCGACCGGCTGGTCGTAGTTGTAGGCGGTGACATGGCGCACCCAATACATCATGTGGAGGTGATCTCCGCCGGCTCGCCCAGCGTCAAAGCGCGCTGTGCAGGCAGCAACGCGAAATAGCGGCGCGTGATGGCATCCGACAGCGCGGCCAGCGCCTCCGACATCGCGGCCAGGCGCGGCGGCAATTGCGCGGCGGCGAAGGCCTGGTCGCGGGCGGCCATGATGTCGTCGATCAAGGTCTCTGCGGCACCGCGCAACACGCCGGCTTCATCGGCCAATTCATCTTCAGGCACACCCGCCACTTCCCCCAGCGCGGACTGAATACCCGCCAGCTGGAACGCCAATCCACGCGGGTTGGACGGGTCCGCCAGCACCAGGTCAAGCACCGGGGCCGCCTGCAACACCGACAAATACCTGCTGCGATAGGTGATCACGCTGTCGCACAATTCCAGCACCAGGCGCAGCCCGGCCTCGATGCGCGCGGGCGGGCCGTCCAGCACGGTGCCGATTTCGGCCAGCACGGCCTGCGCGCGTTCCAGCCGGCGACCCAGTTCCAGGAACAGCCACGCACCGCCGCGAACCATGTTTTCGCTGGCGACACCGGCAACCGCACTGGCGAAGCGCAGATTGGCAACCATCGCACGCGACAAATCATCAAGCCCCGGCCCCATGGTCTCGGCCGCCTGGCGCGCGGTGCGCAGCGACTGCGTGAAGGTCGCGTGCATGTCGCCGGTCAGGCGGTCGCGCACCTGCGCGGTCAGGTCGCCGATGCGCGCATGCAACTGGCCGACCGTGCCATCGCTGCGCGCGGCACGCGCGATGGCAGCCGCCAATCCAGTCGTGGCGGCACCTGATGGCAGCGCTTCCTGCTCGATCAAGCCGGCATCCAGCAGGCAGCGCGCCAGCGCGTTCAATTCCGCCAGTTCGCGCGGCAGCGGCCGGCCCCGGCGCAGCCGCGCGAGCGTCGCACGCACAAGCCTGGCCGCGCGGTCCAGCCGTTCCACGTAACGCCCGAGCCAGAACAGATTATCGGCCACGCGCGACGGCAGCGCGCCCGCGCTGCGCCTGATCGGCAGGGCCGGCAGCGCCTGCGGGCCAGGGCCCATGATCGGCGCCTCGTCCTCGGCCAGGACCCACACATCCTTGGCCCAGCCGCCGGCACCAAGCCGCCCGCCAAGCGGCGCGCCGGGTTCCAGCACGCGCGCAAGGCCGCCGGGCATGGCATGCCAGCCGCCATCCACATGGACGGTGAAAAGACGCAGCGCGATCGGCATGGGCGCCAGGCCCTTGCCGGAAAAACAGGGGGCCGCGGAAGGCTCGGGCCATTCGGTCAAGGCCCAGCCGGCGGCGCGCGGGGGCGGGGCGCGCCAGGCGTCGGGTGTCAATACCTCGCCCCCGGCAACACCATCACAGGCATCGCGCAACAGCCAAGGGCCATCGCCCGGGGGTGGTGCTGGAAATTCGGTCGCCCAACGCGTGTGCAGCGTGTCGAGCAAGGGGTCCTCGTCCAACAGCGCGCGGCACAATTCCGGCACATAGGCCATGAAGCCGGGGCTCTCCGCGAGTGCGGCACCCGGCGCATTGACCAGCGCAAGCCGGCCATGCCGCGCCGCATCCAGCAAGCCAGGCACACCACCCGCGGCATCCGAACCAGGGATGTCCAAGGGATCCAGCGCATCCGGCTCGGCGCGCGAAATCAACACATCCACCGGCTGCAAACCGGCCAGGGTCTTCAGGAACAGCGAGCCACCGCGCACCGTCAGATCACCAGGTTCCACCAGCGCGGCATTCACCTCGCGGCTCAAGACCACATGCTCGAACCACAAAGGATTCGTGTGCCCGGGCGTCAACAAGGCAATCGCCGGCGCGCCCCCAGGCGGCCCAAGCCGCTGCAAGGCATCCTGCCAGACATCGACGAAAGTACTCAGGCTGCGCGGCTTCACCGCGCGGAACGCCTCGGGCATCGCCTGGCCCATCAAGCGCCGGTTTTCCTGCGCAATGCCAAGCCCCGAAACCAGCCCGGTCCGGTCCGTCGCCACCCGCCACACACCATCCGGGCAACGCAAAAACTCCGCCGAATACAAATGCAGCAAAGGCCGCCGCGGCGGCCGCGCACCCTGCCGCCACGCCCGCAAAAACGTCGGATTGCCGAACACCAAGGCAGGCGGCAACAAGCCATCCCGCAACACCCGCTGCTCTCCATACAAATCCGCGAGCAACGCCTCCATCAACCGCGCCCGCTGCGCCAAACCCAACTCCAACAACGCAAACTCCGCCGCCGTCAACGGCAACGGCACCGGATCACACCGCCACGCCGCACCGCCCTTGCCCCCCGGCAAAATCGAGGCAACCCCCTCCTCCTCCACCGCACGCTCCAAACGCTGCGCACGCTCCTCCAACTGCGGCCGACCCAAACCACCAATCGCACCCAACAAACTCCGCCAATGCGACCTGATCCGCCGCTCACCATCGACCATTTCGTCAAGCATGCGCGACACCCATGGCTGGGGTGGGTGCAGGTGACGCAAGTGGTCCTGGGGAAGGGCTTTGCCCTCCCCCAGACCCCCACCCACCAAAGGCCGAAAGGCCTTTGGAAACCATGAGTCTTGGCAGGGTTTGGGGAGGGGGCAACGTGTGCCC
>JAAFHD010000413.1 GCA_013298245.1 Alphaproteobacteria bacterium | reverse complement strand
AAGGGCGTGCCAGTGGGTACGCTGGCGATCGGTGAGGCCGGCGCAGTGAATGCCGCAATTCTGGCGGCGCAGATTGTCGCGCTGTCTGACGCCGCGCTGTCAGCGCGCATCAAGGCATGGCGCCAGGCGCAGACGGACGGCGTGCCCGATGACCCGCGCTGAGGCGCTGCCGCGCGGCGCCGTGATCGGCATGGTCGGCGGTGGGCAATTGGGGCGCATGACCAGCGTGGCTGCGGCGCGGCTTGGGTATCGGATGCATGTGCTGTCCGCTGATGCGGATGATCCGGCGATGGATGTGGCGTGGCGGCATACAAGGCTGGCGGCAGCCGACGATGCGGCGGCGGTCGATGCTTTCGCAGCGGCGGTCGATGTCATCACCTTCGAGACAGAGAACCTGGACCTGCGCCTGCTGGCGCTGCTGGAACGCCAAGCGCATGCGCGGCCTTCGGTGGCGGCGGTGCGGCTGGCGGGGGATCGGCGGTTGGAGAAGGCGTTCCTCAACCGCATTGGCGTGCCGACCGCGCCCTGGGTCGAGGTGCAGGGGGCGGATGACATCGCGCGTTTCGTCGCCGCGCATGGGGCGGCCATCGTGAAGACGGCGCGCGCGGGCTATGACGGCAAAGGGCAGATGCGGCTGCGCGATGCGGCGGATGCGCAGCGGGTCTTTGCAGCGCTGGGCGGCGTGCCGATCATCATCGAGGCGATGGTGCCGTTTCTGCGCGAGGTATCGGTGGTGCTGGCGCGTGGCGCGGATGGCGCGATCGCGGCCTTTGACGTGACGGAGAATGTGCATCGCGACGGCATCCTGGATACCTCCACGGTGCCAGCGGCGATGGATGCGGCGACGGCTGCGCGCGCCATCGATGCCGCGACGCGCGTGGCCGCGGGCCTCGACTATGTGGGGCTGATGGCGCTGGAGATGTTCGTGATGGAAGGTGGCGCGGTGCTGGCCAATGAGATCGCGCCGCGGCCGCATAATTCCGGGCACTGGACGATGGATGCGTGCCTGGCATCGCAGTTCGAACAGCATGTGCGCGCGATCTGCGGCCTGCCACTGGCGTCACCCGCGCGGCATGCGGATGCGGTGATGACCAACCTGATCGGGCCGGAAGGTGCGGCCGCGTGGGATGGCCTGGTCGCGACGCCGGGGACCGTCGCGCATTGGTATGGCAAGACCCAGGCGCGGCCCGGGCGCAAGCTGGGCCACGCGACCGCGCTGCGGGCGAAGGGCTGACACGCGCATGGATGTGGTGGCGATTCTTCTGGCGGCGGGTTCGGGTTCGCGCTTCGGCGGCGTGGTGCCGAAGCAGTATCTTTCTATTGGCGGCAAGCCGGTGCTGCGCCACGCGGCCGAAGCGCTGCTGGCCGAGGGCCAGATCGCCGCGCTGCAGCCGGTCTGCGCAGCCGGCGACGAATCGCGGCTGGCGGAGGTGTTGGCCGGCCTGCCGCTTCTGCCGCCCATAGCCGGTGGCGCGACGCGCGCGGATTCCGTGCGCGCGGGGTTGGATGCACTGGCTGCGCGCGCGCCTGACATCGTGCTGGTGCATGACGCGGCGCGCCCCATCGTGCCGACGGGCACCATCGCGGCACTGCTGGATGCGTTGGCGCGCGTGCCAGGTGCCATCCCCGCGCAGCCGGTCAGTGATACGCTGAAGGCGGGTGCCGATGGGTTGATTGCGCGCACCGTGCCGCGCGCCGGGTTGTTCCGTGCGCAGACACCGCAGGGTTTTCGTTATCCCGTGCTGCGCGCCGCGCATGCCGCCGCCGATGCCGCGACCGCGACCGATGATGCCGAGCTGCTGGAACGCGCCGGCCACGCCGTCGCACTGGTTGCCGGCAGCGAGCACAATATCAAGATCACCTGGCCAGAGGATATCGCCCGCGTGAACATCTCCCCGCTGATGGTCTGCCGTGTCGGCACCGGTTTTGATGTGCATCGACTGGTGGAGGGCCGGCCGTTGATTGTGTGTGGCGTGACCATCCGGCACACCCGCGGGCTGGATGGCCATTCGGATGCCGATGTCGGCATCCATGCGCTGTGCGATGCGATTTATGGGGCGCTCGGCGAGGGCGATATCGGCGCGCATTTTCCGCCCAGCGAGATGAAGTGGCTGGATGCGGATAGCGCGCAATTCCTGGTGCACGCGGCGGCGCGAATCGCGGCGCGTGGCGGGCGGTTGGTGAATGCGGATGTCACGCTGATCGCAGAACGCCCAAAATTCCGCCCGCATGTGGAGACGATGCGCGCGCGCCTGGCGGAACTGCTGGGCGTGGAGCTGGGGCGCATCGGCGTGAAGGCGACGACCACGGAAAAACTGGGCTTTACCGGGCGCGAAGAGGGTATCGCCGCGCAGGCCGCCGTTTCCATTTTGATGCCGGACGCCTAGACGGCCGGCATCACCTCGCGCGCAAACAGCGCCTGCGATTCCATGGCTTCTGATGGCGTCATGTCGCCAAAGCAGAAGCGCGTGACGACATAGTTGCAGGCACTTTCGTCGATCTGCCGTGCGAGCGCCGCGCGCACGGTCTCGGGGCTTCCGACCAGCGCCTGGCCGCGTTCGATCAGCGTCTCCACATCATCGGGAAACACCAGCGTGTGCGGCATGGCGCCCAGCATGCGCCAGACATGGGTGAAGCTCTGGTGCCAGGCGGCATAGGCGCGGCGGGCGAGCGCCAGCGCTTGCGCATCCGTCGCGGCCACGACGGTGTGGCGGTTGATGCCAACCAGCCCCGCACCACCTGCCGCGCGATAGGCATCGAACAATGGGCGCGCGGCCGGTGCCGCATGGCTGGTCACCACGTTGAAGCCGCGCTGCGCCAGGCCCGGCATGCTCTCCACGCGCGTCACGCCGTACCACAGCGGCGGGTGCGGTGATTGCACGCATTGCATCTGCACCGGCACCTGGTCGGCGTGGTGGAATTTGCCGTCATAGCTGATGCGCTGGCCGGGGCTGCGCAGTGCGAGCAACAGCAGTTCCAGTGCCTCGGCGAAACGCGCCGGTGCTTCGGCCGCGTCGAGCCCCATGAAACCCAGTTCGTGCGGCGATGCACCGCGGCCCACGCCCAGTTCCAGTCGTCCGCCGGAGAGCTGGTCCAGCATGCAGATTTCCTCCGCCAATCGCAGCGGATGATAGAGCGGCAGCGGATAGACCAGCGGGCCGAAGCGCAGTGTTTTGGTGCGTTGCGACAGCGCGGCCAGGAACACCGATGGCGAGGGCGCGACCGAGAGCGGCGTGCCGTGATGTTCCGTCACGTGCAGGCGCGCGAAGCCCTGCGCCTCTCCGGCAACGGCCAGCGCCAGGCGCGTTTCGTAATCCGCTGCCAGCGCGCCGGGGCCGCGGTCCATGTGGTCAAAGAGGCCGAATTCCATCACCGCACGCTACGCGGGTGCACACGCGCTTGGGAAGCGGCTTGACGCGGCGCGCTGCACGCCGCACGCCCTCGCCATGGCCGAACCGCCGCTCCTGCTGCTGACTGATATCCACGCCGGCTTTGGCACGACGAAGCTGTTGACGGGGGCGACGCTATCCGTCTCGCCCGGT
>JAAFHD010000414.1 GCA_013298245.1 Alphaproteobacteria bacterium | reverse complement strand
GCCCGGCATCGAACCACCCGCGCCGCGCGATGAAAGCGCTGAGACCGCCGAGGCGCTGTTGATCACGCGCGTGATGGTCGCCGCCGCGCGTGCGGATGGCGTGACGGATGCGACCGAACGCGCGGCGATTGCGAAGCAGTTGGATGCGGCGGGCCTGACAGCCGCCGATCGCGACAAGGTGCTGGCTGATTTCGACGCGCCGATGGCACCCGACGCCATCGCGAAAGCGGCCAAGGACCCGATGCTGCGGGCGCAGATCTACGCGGCCGCGGTGATCGCGATGGGGGATATCAGCGCACCGGAACGCGCCTGGTTGGACAAGCTGGGGGCGGCGATGAAGCTGGATGCGGCGGCGCGCGAGGCGATAGAACGGCGGCTTACGCAGTGAGGCGCGCGTAGACCTCGCGGTCGGTGGCGCCCTCGGTGCCGAAGACCAGCACGCGTGATTCGGCGCCAAGGCCCAGGCGGCCATCGCGCGCGGCCAGGATGGCGCCGCACAATCCGGCCACGGCACTTTCACCGGCGGTGATGCCCAGCGTTTTCAGCGCGCGCATCGCGTCGACCGCCGCCGCATCGGGCACCGCCATGAAGGCCGCCGCCGCGCGCTCCAGTTCCTGCCAGGCAAGCAGGCTGGGTTCGCCGCAGGCCAGGCCGGCCATCAGCGTGGGCAGGTCGCCGGGCACCACCGTTAGCGTGCCGGCCTCCGCGCTCAGCAGCAGGCAGGCGGCCTGGTCGGGTTCGACCACCACCAGGCGCGCGGGAATGCGCCGCGCGCGCAACTGCACCGAGACCGCCGCCGCCATGCCGCCGACGCCGCCTTGCACGAAGACATGGGTGGGCGGTTCGGCCATCTGATCCAGCGCTTCTTCCGCCATCAGGCGGTAGCCCTGCATCACGTCGCGCGGGGTTTCGGTGTAGCCCGGATAGGAGGTGTCGCTGACGACGTGCCAGCCATTGGCCTCGGCAGCACTGGCGGCTTCGCGCACGCTGTCATCGTAGTTGCCGGGGACTTCGCGCACCTCCGCGCCGAAGGCCGCGATGGCGTCGCGCCGGCCTTGGCTGACATGTTCATGCACGTAGATCACGCAGGCCGCACCCACGCGCTGCGCGCCCCAGGCGACGCTGCGGCCGTGATTGCCGTCGGTGGCGCAGGTGACGGTCAGGTCGGCGCGGGTTTGGCCGGCCAGCAGTTCCGCGCCGGTGGTGCGGGTGCCGCGGCGGGAGAGTTCCATCACGGCCAGGCGCAGCACGGCATAGGCGCCGCCCAAGGCCTTGAAGGAACCGAGGCCGAAGCGCGGGCCTTCATCCTTGTAGGCCAGGCGCGCGAAGCCGTTGGGGGGCAGGTCGTGCAGGGGGGTGGGGGCGTAGCCTGGCCAGGCGGTGATTTCTTCACGGGCGCGGCGGAAACCGCCCTCGGGCAGCACCACGATGCCGGGCGCGCCGGGGCGCGGGTTTTCATGCAGGCGATAGGGGTGCTGACCAATCATTGGCGCATGTTGCGCGCAGCCGCCGGGGCAGGCAAACCGCCGCGCAAGGGAGAGCAGCATGCACATCACCATTCTGGGCGGCGGCGGGTTTCTGGGGCGCAAGCTGGCGGCGCGGCTGGCGACGGAAGGCCATGCGTTGACGCTGTTCGACATGGTCGCACCCGTGGTGCCGTTTGCGGCGCGCTGCCTGGGGGGCGATGTGACGGACCCGGTGGCGATGACCGCAGCGATACCGCCGGAGACGGATGTGGTGGTGCACCTGGCCGCCGTGGTGTCGGCGCAGGCGGAGGCGGATTACGACCTTGGCATGCGGGTGAACCTGCATGGCACGCTGGCGGTGATCGAGGCGGCGCGGCGCTGCGTGAAGCCGCCAAGAGTGGTGTTCACGTCATCGGTGGCCAGCTTCTCAGCACCCGTTGGTACGGTGATGGCGGAAGACGCGCGGCAGATGCCGCTGAACAGCTATGGCGCGGAAAAAGCGGCAGCCGAATTGCTGCTGCAGGATGCGTCGCGGCGGGGAATGGTTGACGCGGTCAACCTTCGGCTGCCGACGGTGATCGTGCGCCCGGGGCGGCCCAACAAGGCGGCGTCTTCCTTCGTATCATCGGTGCTGCGCGAGCCGTTGCTGGGGTTGGAAACCACCCTGCCCGTCACGCCGGATTTTGCCTTGTGGGTGGCCTCGCCGCGCGTGGTGGTGGATTGGCTGCGGCATGCGGCGGTGATGGATACCGCGCCGCTTGGCACCGATCGCGGCATCAATCCGCCGGGGCTGACGGTGACGGTGGCGGAGATGCTGGCGGCGCTGACACCGGCCGAACGCGCGCTGGTGCGGGCGGAGCCGGATGCATCGGTGCAGGCGATTGTCGGCACCTGGCCGGCGCGTTTTGTGGATGCGCGGGCGCGGCGGTTGGGCTTTGCGCCGCAGGTGTCGCTGCCGGCGATTCTGGCCGCGTTTCGCGAGGACGACCTGGCGGCGACGCGGGCGGAACGCGGGCTGTGATCGATATCGCGCATCATCTGCTGCCGGGCGGGCCAGCGCGCGTCGCGCCGTTTTCGCATGCGGTGCGCGCGGGCGATTTTCTGTTCGTCACCGGCCAGATGCCGACCGACCCGGCGGACAACACGCGCTGCGTCGGCGCGGATGCCACGGCGCAAACGCAGCAGGTCATCGCCAACCTGAAAGCGGTGCTGGAAGGCTGCGGCGCGGACTGGGCGCGCGTGGTGATGGCGCGCATCTATCTGCGGCAATTTGATCGCGACTACGCCGCGATGAATGCGGTGTGGGAAGCCGCCTTCCCACCCGGCCGCCTGCCCGCGCGCACCACGGTGGGTGTGACGGGCCTCGCACTCGGCGCGCTGGTCGAGATTGACCTTGTGGTCGCGATGTAGGACGCAGCGCGCATGCAGGAATTCGTCTCCGGCCATTGGCTGTTCTGGCTGGTCAACTACACGTTGGCGTTGGCGGCATGGGGCTGCATCGGGCGCTTCATGATGCAGCCCTTTGTTGCGGCCGACAGCGGCAACTACATCTGGCGCGGCTTCCGCCTGCTCACCGATTGGGCGGTGTTCTGCGCGCTGCACATGGTGCCGAGTTATGTGCGCCCGATCTTCCTGCCGCTGGTCGCGGCCTTCTGGCTGTTCGCGATTCGCTTCGTGGCCAGCCTGTTCCTGCTGACGCAGGGCTTCGCACCAAGGGTGACAGGCTGATGAGCCGCGACACAACCTTCGCGCTGACCGTCGGCGCCTGCCTGATTTCGGGCCTGTCATCGCCGCTGCTGTTCATCGTTTTCGCGCTGCATCCGGTCTGGCTGCCAGAGATGGTGCGGCCCACGCAGGAGATCGTGTTTTATGGTGCGTCGCTGATCGTGGCGACGCTGTCGCTGCTGATATCGGCGCTGCCCGCGGCGGTGGCGGAACGGATGGGCGCCAGCCTGGAGACAGCATTAAAGATTTGGCTATTCGGCGCGATTTTTCTTGCCGGCGCGGGTGTGCTGGGTCGAGGCTTCTGACAAGCCCGCGACGTCGGGCATTGGAAGGCCGGATGTCATGCAACGC
>JAAFHD010000412.1 GCA_013298245.1 Alphaproteobacteria bacterium | reverse complement strand
CCGTTCCTGGATGCGGATCACGAGATCGAATCGGCGGCGGGCATTCCCATCACCGAGATTTTCTCGCGCTATGGGGAGGCGCATTTCCGTGATGGCGAGCGGCGCGTGATCACGCGGTTGCTGGCTGGCCCGCCGATTGTGTTGGCGACGGGTGGTGGGGCGTTTGCGGATGCCGGCACGCGTGCGGCGATCAAGGAAGCGCCGTGCACGTCGGTGTGGTTGCGTTGTTCCTTGCCGACGTTGTTGCGGCGTGTGCAGGGGCGAGAGCACCGGCCGCTGTTCTTGAATCAGAATCCGGCGCAGGTGTTGGAACGTCTGGCGGCGGTGCGGCATCCATTGTTCGCGGAGGCCGACATCACCGTGGATTGCTCGGACGAGCACCCAGAGCACACGATGCGCAAGGTGGAAGACGCCTTGCGCGGCCACAGCGCGCCGGCGCGGCTGGATGTGCCGCTGGGCCGGCGTGGGTATCCCATTTTGATTGGTCCGGGCTTGCTGGAACGCGCCGGTGCCTTGCTGGCGGATGTGCTGCCGGGCCGGCGTTGCGTGGTGATTTCCGATGAAGCGGTGGCACGGCTGCATCTGCCGAAGCTGCGCGCGGGCCTGGCCGCCGCGGGCTTCGATGTGCTGGCCGAATTGCTGGTGCCGCCGGGGGAAGCGACGAAATCCTTCGCGCAATACCAGCGCCTGGTCGATGCCGTGCTGGGCGCGCGCGCCGATCGTCGCACGGCGATTATTGCGCTGGGCGGCGGCGTGGTGGGCGACCTGGCGGGCTTTGTCGCGGCCAGCGTTTTGCGCGGCCTGCCCTTCGTGCAATGCCCGACGACGTTGCTGGCGCAGGTGGACAGTTCCGTCGGTGGCAAGACCGGCATCAACACCGCGCATGGCAAGAACCTGGTCGGCGCGTTTCACCAGCCGCGCGCGGTGCTGGCCGATACGGTCGCGCTGGCCACACTGCCCATTCGCGAATTGCGCGCGGGCTGGGCGGAAGTGGCCAAGCACGGCCTGTTGCAGGGCCGCCTGTGGGAATGGTGCGAGGCGCATGGCCCCGCCGCGATCGGCGGCGACCCGGTGGCGCTGACGCATGCGGTGCTGGAATCCTGCAAGCTGAAATCCGGCGTGGTGGCCGCCGATGAATTCGAGGAAGCGCCGGATGGCGGGCGCGCGCTGCTGAACCTCGGCCACACCTTCGGCCACGCGCTGGAAGCGGAGTGCGGCTACGACGGCACGCTGCTGCACGGGGAGGCGGTGGGCGTGGGTCTTGGCCTGGCCGCGATGATCTCCGCGCGGCTTGGTTTCTGCGCGCAGGAATGGCCTGGCCGCGTGCTGTCGCATCTGGAAGCGGTGGGCCTGCCCAGCCGCATCCGCGACCTGCCGCGCGGGTTTTCCGCCGCCACGCTGATCGCGCGCATGCGCGCCGACAAGAAGGCGCAGAATGGCGCGCTGCGCTTCGTGCTGTTGCGCGGCGCCGGCGATTGCTTCACCGCGGACGGCATCGCCGAAGACGCGGTGCGACAGCTGTTGCAGGATGAAGGCTGTGCCCCATGAACGCCGAACTTTCTCTTCGTCTGCCGCCCGAGACCGCCAGCGTCAGCACCCTGCTGGACGCGCTGGAAAGTTTCGCGGACGCGCATGACATCCCGATGGCGACCATGGCGCGGCTGAATATCCTGGCCGATGAACTGGCCGCCAATGTCGCCATGCACGCGCGCGGGGCCACGCATTTCGAAGCCACCACGCGCTATGCCGATGGCACGTTGACCTTTTCCATCGCCGATGATGGCGCGCCGTTCGACCCGCTGGCCCAGGCCTCGCCCGACACCGATGCACCCATGGAAGACCGCGATATCGGCGGGCTTGGCATCCACCTGGTGCGCGAAATGGCCACCAGTTGCGCATACCATCATGACGGTTCGCGGAACATTCTCACGCTGACACTGGCCGCGCGCGCGGAGTGACGGCACAATCACCCCACACCAAGGGAAGCATCAGATGCAGATCACCAAATCCACCCAAGCCGGCATGCATGTGGCCGTGATGGATGGCCGCCTGGACACCGCCACCGCCCCCGTCGCTGAGGGCGAATTGATGGCCATGCTGGCCACGCCCGGCCTGGTGCTGGACATGACGGCGGTGCGTTACGTGTCATCCGCCGGGCTGCGCCTGCTGTTGAAAATGGCCAAGGACGCCAAGGGCAAGGGCGCGAAATTCGCGCTGGCCGGGTTGCAGCCGGCGGTGCGCGAAGTCTTCGAAATCTCCGGCTTCGACAAGATCATCCCCGCCTTCCCGACCGTGGCGGACGCCGCGGCCTGAACATCGCGCGCGCGGGGCTGGAGGCGCTGGCGGGGCTTGCGGCCTCTCCGGTGCTGGATGCGCGGCTGGCGCGGGCGGCGCATCTGCTGCCCGCCTTGACCGCGCCGCCCGCGCTGGATGACCCCGCCTGGGCCGCGCTGCTGGATGCCGCGACGGTGCAGGAAACCCAGCTGTTCCGCGCGCCGCGCCAGTTGCAGCGGCTGGCCGAAGCGCTGCCTGACCAGTTGGCTGTTGCGCGCGCGGAAGGCCGCGCGTTGCGCATCCTGTCCGCCGGCTGCGCGACGGGAGAGGAGGCCTTCACCCTCGCCGCCATCGCGCAACAAGCAGCACTGGATGCAGCCCCCGGCACCGCGCTGGAGGTGCTGGGCGTGGATGTCTGCCGCCCCGCGCTGGACGCCGCGGCGGCGGGGCATATCGGCCCACATCTGGGCGCGCCGTTGTCCAGCGTGCCGGCGCGATATCTGCCCTGGCTGGAAGGCGCTGATGGCGCGCCCGCGCCGCATGCAGCACTGCGCCGCATCGCGCGGTTCCGTCGCGCATCCTTGTTGGCGTTGCCGGATGACTTGGGCGTTTTTGATGTGGTGCTGTGCCGGAATGTGCTGATCTACATGACGGACGCGGCGCGTGCGCAGGTGCGCGCGGCACTGGCGCGGCATTTGCGCCCGGGCGGCGTGCTGGGCTTCGGCCCGACGGATGACGCGCCTGGTGCCGGCTTCGCGCGGTTGGGGGAGGGGCTTTACATCCATGGCTGAGCGCCTGTTCCGCGCGCCCGTGCTGCGCCGCCTGCCGGGCGGGTGGCTGGGCGTGCATGACGGCCAGGCCTGGCCCGTGCAGGGTGCGGCCGACACCCCCGGCGCGCTCTGGAGCTTTACGGGTGATGCGCTGCTGGCGGAACCACCGGATGGCGATGTCTGCGCCATGCCCGCGCGCACGCCGCCCGCGCCCTTGCCGGCGATGCCGTTGCCGCATCGCGCGGCCGCGCAGCCCGTGCTGCCGGGGCTGCGGCTGGGCGATGTGGTGCTGCCGCGCGCCGCGCTGTGGCGCCTGGTGGCGATGCCGGCGGTGACGCCCTTGCCCTTCGCGCCGGCGGGCGTGGCGGGGCTGGCGGTGGCGGGCGGCATCGCCGCGCTGGTGCTGCAAGGTGCCACCGATGCGCCGCTGCTGGCGCTGTTCGCGCATGAGGGGCGCATGCTGGGCCTGCCCGCACTGGAGGCGCGCGCCGATGCCGCGC
>JAAFHD010000411.1 GCA_013298245.1 Alphaproteobacteria bacterium | reverse complement strand
CGAGAAACTTGGCCTCGAGATGCTGGATGGCCCGGTGACGCGCATCAACCCGGCAGCGCTGGAACGCCACTGGCCAATGACAGCTTCAACGACCGCGTGCCGAGCTTCATCTTCGGTGAGGACGGCGCGCTGGCGGCCAACACGCTGCTAACCTTCCGCAAGGAACGCGACGTGACGCGGCGCGAACTGGCGGATTTCACCGCCTGGTGGGCCGATAATCTGCGCAGCGAACAGCCCTCTCGCATCCGGCAATTGCCGCAGCCTGCCGGGGTGCAGGCTGCCTGAACCTTATGTTGTAAAGAAAGGATTTACTGATGGAAGAGTACAACTGGTCACATGAATATGCCGCGTTCCGCATTGTTGGTGAAATCATGAAGGCCGAAAAAAAGACCATGGCGCAATACAGCCGTGAGGAAATATTCGACATGCTCGCGCGGGTTTCCGCCGCGCTGAAGGGCGCCGCCGCGCCCTCGACCAGCCCGGGCAAGGGCTGAACCGCCAGATAAAGGACACCCCCAGCATGAAGACAGCATTGGTCTGTGGCGCCGGCGGCTTCATCGGCGGGCATTTGGTCAGCCGCCTGAAGCGCGAAGGCTTCTGGGTCCGCGGCGTCGACATCAAGGCCCATGAATACACGGAAACCGAGGCGGATGACTTCGCCATGGGCGATCTGCGCGACCAGGCTTTCTGTCGCAGCGTGATTGATCGTCGCTTCGATGAAGTCTACCAACTGGCGGCTGACATGGGCGGCGCCGGCTATATCTTCACCGGCGAACACGACGCGGAAGTCATCCATAATTCTGCGATGATCAACCTGAACGTGCTGGACGCCTGCCACAAGCGCAACGTCAAGGGCGTGTTCTATTCTTCCTCGGCCTGCATGTATCCGGCCTATAACCAGGAAGACCCGGACAATCCCAAATGCTCCGAGGACAGCGCCTACCCGGCCGCACCCGACAGCGAATATGGCTGGGAAAAGCTTTTCAGCGAACGGCTTTATCTGGCATATAATCGCAATTATGGGATGCGAAATCGGGTCGCCCGCTACCACAATGTCTTCGGCCCCCAGGGCACCTGGGATGGCGGGCGCGAAAAAGCGCCAGCCGCCATGTGCCGCAAGGTCGCCAAGGCTGCGGTCGGTGGCAGCATCGAGATTTGGGGGGATGGCGCGCAGACGCGCAGCTTCCTGTATATCGACGAATGCCTAGAAGGCACGACGCGCCTGTACCGTTCGGATTTCGAAGGGCCGGTGAATATCGGCTCGGAGGAAATGGTCACGATCAACCAGCTTGCGCTGATGGTCGCAGACATCGCCGGCAAGCGGCTGGAACTGCACCATGTGCCGGGCCCGCAGGGCGTGCGCGGCCGCAACTCCGACAACGCGCTGATCAAGCAGAAGCTCGGTTGGGCGCCAGGTGCGACACTGCGCAAGGGCCTGGAACAGACCTATCCGTGGATCGAACAACAGGTCATGGGCAACCAGAAGCCGCGCAAGGCGGCATGACAGAAAGACCCCTGGCGTGACCACGCCAGACCCGAAGATGCGCCGGTCAGCACCGGCGCATCCCACCTCCCCCGACCTGGCAGAGCGCGTGCTGGAGCTGCCGGTCAGTGAGATCAGCGCGCTGCGCGCCAGCATTGTGTTTGTCGATGGTACGGCGGTCCTGCGGGTCGAACCGGGGCCCGATGTGCTGGGCGCCATCATCGGCTGCACCGTGCCGCATGCGGGGTGCGAAGCCGTCATCCAGATCGTGCTGACCGCCCGGCATGAGGACGCGGCCATCACCGTCACGTCACCCGAAGGCGATGTGCAATACGCCCAGGCCAGCGTGGCACACAGGCTGGCGCCGCAGGTCGTGACCTTGGGCGTCGCGGATGCACCGGAACAGCTGTCCATCAGGTTCCGCAATGGTCTGGCGCAAGCGCCAACCGAATTGCGCGTCCACCAGCTGCGCGTGCTGCTGACGCGCAAAGCGGCCGGCGCGCGGGCCTGGCTGCGGCAGCGCATCCTGGCCGAATTGCCGCCCGGCCTGGATATCGACACACCGTCCGAGGAACTGGCATTGGCCCTGTGTGACTGGGGCTATCGGCATATCCCGCGCGCGCATCACTGGTGCGTGCTGGACCATGACCCTGAATTCTGGCCCTTCACCTTCGCGCCCGGTGAGCCGCTGCGTCGGCTGCTGAGCATGGAGGCCGGCGTGTTCTGCGGCGGCACGGCCAATGCGATGGTCGCGGTCTATCGCATCTTCGGCTTTGACGCCTATGCGGTCGATTGCGGGTGGTCCGAGAGCTACCTGACCCATGTGATGAACCTGGTGCGCGTGCCGGGTGCCGCGCGGATGCTCACGCTGTGTTCCTATTTCAACGCGGCGCTGTGGCAGGGTGATCGCCTGGCCAACCTGGCGGATGCGTTGCGCGCATTGGGCCAGGATGCCCGCGCCGAATGCGAATTCCGCACCATCCGCGCCGAAAGCCGCAAGCCCTTCCTCGTGCAGCGCCGCTTTGTCGATGACCTGGTGGAACTGGCCGACCCCGTCTTTGAGTACGCGCTGCTGTGGGAACGCGACGGCGTCTGCTGTTTTTCCAGCCGCTACAACCTGGACAATGACGAAACCACGCCGCGGCTCAACCCGCAGCTGGAAGAGGCCTTCGGCGCTGTCGGCCTGCAGCTGATCCTGCGGCGCTTCATCGCTGTGACTGACGGCCCTGAAGCCGAAAGCCTGATCCGCACCCTGACCGCCGCGCGGGACACCCCTGATGCCATTCCGGCCTGGCTGCCGCGCGTACACGCACCGCACGCCATCCTGCTGGCGCCGAGCCTGCTGGAGCCGTGCTGATCAGTCGGTCACGAGCGCGTGCTGTTCGCGCAGCTTGTGGAAGGTGAGTGCGGGAAAATCCTCGGCGGTGCGGTTCAGCCGCCAGGTGTTGGCAAACAGTGCCACCAACGCACCATCATGGTCTTCGGCGGCGTCACGGCGCTGCACATCGGCAAAGCGCGTCATGTCGGGCTTGGGGCCGGTGACCCAACGCACTTCGTTCCATTGCGTGGCGTCGAAGCCTGCCGGCACGCTGTATTCCACGCGCAGGCGCGATGCCAAAACGTCCAGCTGCAACTGGCCGACCACGCCGACCAGCGGCGGGCTGCCATCCAGCGGGCGGAACAGCTGGACCACGCCTTCCTCCGCCAACTGGTCCAGCGCGGTGCGCAGTTTCTTGGCCAGCATCGGGTCGTCCAGACGCACATTGCGCAGGATTTCCGGCGCGAAACTCGGCACGCCACGGAAGTTGATGGCCTCGCCCTCAGTCAGCGTATCGCCGATGCGCAGCACGCCGTGGTTGGCGATGCCGACCACGTCGCCAGGCCAGGCTTCTTCCGCGACCTGGCGGTCCTTGGCGAAGAAAAACAGCGGCGCGTTGACCGGGATTTGCTTGCCGGTGCGGACCTGTTTCAGGCGCATGCCCTTGGTCAGCCGGCCGGAGGTGAGGCGCAGGAAGGCCACGCGGTCGCGGTGGTTGGGGTCCATGTTGGCCTGGATCTTGAACACGAAGCC
>JAAFHD010000410.1 GCA_013298245.1 Alphaproteobacteria bacterium | reverse complement strand
CACCCGCGGCGCGCCGCGCGGAGGCCAGGCGGCGGGCATTGCGCGCGCGCACCACGCGGTCCGCCCCGCCGGTGACCAGCAGCAAGGGCGGGCCTGGCAGATGCGCGAAGCTGATGGGTTGTGTGGCCGGCAGGCCGTGCGGGCCGTCCAGCACTTCGAGGTGGCGCGGGTCCTCGATGGGCAGGAAGTCGTAGGGGCCGGCGATGCCGATGGCGCCCTGCACCAGGCCGGGTTCCAGCCAGCGTGGGTCCAGCGCCAGCAGCATGGCGATATGCGCGCCGGCGGAATGGCCCGCCAACACCACAGGGCGGCGCATGGCGCGCACCGCGGCGGCGGCGTCGGCCATGAAGTCGGGGAAACGCGCTTCGGGGAAGACGCGGTAGCCGGCGATGGCGCAGTCGATGCCAGCACTGGTCATGGCTTCGGCGACGAAGCGGTGGTCCGCGCGCTCGCCCCCGCGCCAGGCGCCGCCATGGAAGAACACCACCAGCGGGCCGCCGCGCCCGGCTTCGTGCAGGTCCACGCGCTGGCGTGGTGCGGCGCCATAGGCGATGTCCGGCGTCAGCCGATAACCGCCGCGCGGGGTCAGCGCATCGGTGATGCCGACAAGAGTGAAGGGCAGGATCGCCATCTGTCTGCGCAGCATGCCCTGGATACGCGCGGCATGGCGCCCCGGATGCGCATGAAACCCACGTCACCGTCAGGACATTTCCACTGGCGCGCCGCGATGCGCCGGGTTAAGCGGCGCCGTTGCAACCCGGGAGAAAACCGATGCCGATCGACCGTCGCCTCACCATGCTGGGCGCCGCAGCGCTCGCGGCCGCGCCTGGCCTGCCCGCGCAGGCGCAAACGGCACCGCCCGCCCAGCGTGGCGCCAACCCGCCGCGCTTCCTGCGCATCCGCCATGGCGACATGGAAGTCACCACGCTGCTGGATGGCGCGATGGGCGGCACCAATGCCGGCATCCAGAACTTCTTCCCCGACAGCCGCCCGGAGGATATCGTGCCGCTGCGCGCGCGCGCCTTCGCCATTGAAGCCGGGCTGCATCAGCCCGTCGGCGCCTATCTGGTGCACACTGGGCGCAACCTGGTGATGATCGATTGCGGCGGGCATTCCAGCTTCATCCCGACCACCGGCGGCACGCTCGATGCGCTGCGCGCTTCGGGCTATACGCCCGAACAGGTGGACACGGTGCTGCTGACGCATATCCACCCCGAACATGCGCTGGGTCTGTCGTATGACGGCACGACGCGCAACTTCCCCAACGCCGAAGTGGTGGTGACGCAGATCGACCACCAGTTCTGGACCGACCCGGCGATGGAAAGCCGTGTGCCGCAAGGCCAGCGCTTCATCGAGGCCGGGCGCCGCGCCATCCGCCCCTACACCGGCCGCATTCGCACCGTGGAGATGCGCCAGGACCTGGAAGTGCTGCCCGGCATCTTCCTGGACCCCGCCCCCGGCCACACGCCCGGCCATGTCAGCTTCCGCCTGACCAGCCAGAACCAGACCATGCTGATCTGGGGCGATATCGCGCACCAGATGACCATCCAGCTGGCGCGGCCGCGCTGGCGCGTGGGCGTGGATGTGGACAGCGCCATGGGTGCTGAGAGCCGCGTGCGCACGCTGGATATGCTGGCCGCGACCGGCATCCTGATGGGCGGCGTGCATGTGCCCTGGCCCGGCTTCGGCCGCGTGATCCGCGATGGCGAGGGCTTTCTGTACGTGCCGCGCCCGCAGCAATTCGCGTGACGCAAAAAGGGGAGGGCATCGCTGCCCTCCCCATCAGGATTGCTGTGCGACCGATTCACTGAACAGGCGAAGTGCCTGTTCAGATCGGGCGCAGAAACCTGCCCCGCGGCGGTTCAGCCGAAGATGAAGTCGCCCGCGGTCAGGCTGGCCGCGCCGAAGATGTAGATGCTGCTGGCGCCATAGGTGACCGAGCTGTTGCCGCCACCCGAACCGATGACCAGATTCGCGAAGGTCAGCCCGCTGCCGGTGAAGTCCAGCTTCTGGCCCGCAACCCAGCCGGCGATGGCGTCATTGCCCCAGGCATTGGCGTCATAGACGTACCGGTCCATGCCGCCATTGCTGTAGAGCTGGTCATCGCCCAGGCCACCCTTGAAGACCTCCGCGTTGATCGAGCCGACCAGCTGGTCCGCGCCCGCGCCGCCATCCATCATCGCGCCCGTGACACCGCCGGTGACCACGATGGCATTGCCGCCGGCATTGCCGGTGACTGCCACGTTGTTGGCGTAGATGTAGCCGACCTCAAGGTTGTCGGCCATGGTGTAGCCGGTGACGCCGACCCACACGTAATCCGTGCCTTCGCCCGGGTTTTCCACGATCACGGTCTGCGCATTGGTGACCACATACTGGTCATTGCCCAGCCCGCCGATCAGCGTGTCGCCCACGGCGCCGCCGGTATAGACGAGGTCATCACCCGCGCCGAGATCGACGCGCGAGGCACCCGATGCACCCAGCCACACCTGGTCCGCACCACCACCCGCATTGATGTTGGACATGCCCATGCCGGCCCAGATGTTGTCATTGCCGGAGCCCGTGGTGACCAGGTTGTTCCAGCCCGACAGCTCGATCGTGTTGTTGCCGTTGCCGGCGGTGATGGTGGTGTTGCCACCCGCGCCGACGACGACATGGTTATTGCCATTGCCCAGCGTCAGGATGTTGTTCCAGCCCAGCAGCGCGATGGTGTTGTTGCCGTGGCCGGCGATGATGGTGCCGTTGCCGTCCAGGTCCTGGATGGTGTTGTTGCCATCGCCCACGGTGACGCGGTTGTTCCAGCCATCGATGTAGATGACGTTGTTGCCCGCACCGCCATCGATGGTGGTGTTGCCGTCACCGCCCCAGATGCTGTCATTGCCCGCACCGCCGATGATGGTGTTGTTCCAGCCATCGACGACGATCACGTCATCGCCCAGGCCGCCATCGACCTGGCCGTTGCCATCGCCGACATCGAGCGTGTCATTGCCAGCGCCACCGATGACGGTGTTGTTCCAGCCATCGACGATGACATTGTCATTGCCATTGCCGGCATCGATGCGGGTCTGGCCTTGGCCACCCGAAATCACGTCATTGCCATCGCCGCCGGTGATGGAATTGTTCCAGCCCGCCATGCTGATGGTGTCATTGCCGGCCGCGCCCGCAACCGTGTTGTTGCTGCCGCCGATGGTGAAGCTGTCATTGCCGAAGCCGCCCAGGAAGCTCTGGCCCCAGACATTGCCGGGCGCGATCACCAGGTCGGTGAAGATGGTGACGGCCAGCGGGCCGGACGCCATGGACGCATTGCCCGCCACATCGGTCGCGGTGACGGTGAACTGGTGCACGCCCAGCGCCAGCGGCGCGGCGAGTGCTATGCTGAAGGTGCCGCCGCCGGTGGCGATGCCGGTGCCGACCACGCCGATACCCACCTGGGTGATGCGCACCGTGCTGCCGGCCTCGGCCGTGCCGGAGAGTGTGAGCGTGGTGTCACGCGTGGCGAAGTCCGCGGGCGTGTCGGTGTCATCGGTGATGGCGGTGATCGCGGCCGGGTTCGGCGCGAT
>JAAFHD010000041.1:8372-14853 GCA_013298245.1 Alphaproteobacteria bacterium | reverse complement strand
CGGCGAAAAGACCTGGATCAGCAATGCGCGCCGCGCCGATTTTATCATCGTGCTAGCGGTGACAGACGCGGCGAAGGGCACACGCGGTGGCATGACTGCGTTCCTGGTGGATCGCGACACGCCGGGCATGACCATCCCCAGCGTCTTCCCGATGATCGGTGAATACGCGCCCTATTCCGTGCATCTGGACAATGTGCTGCTGGGCGATGAACACATCCTGGGCGAAGTCGGGCTGGCCTTCGTGCCGATCTCGCGGCGACTCGGGATTCGCCGCATGGAAATCGCCGCGCGTTGCCTCGGCTACGCGCGCCGGTGCATCGAGATGATGATCGCGCAGGCCAACTCCCGCAGCACCTTTGGCGCCAAGCTGGCGGACCGCCAATCCGTGCAATTCGCCATCAGCGATTCCTGGCAGGAGTTGGAAATGTGCCGGCTGCTGGTGCACCGCCTGGCCTGGCGCATGGACCAGGGCAGCGCCGGCGATTCCCTCGAAATCCGCCGCGAAGGTGCGATGGCGAAAATCCAGTGCACCGAGATGGTGACGCGCGTCATCGACCGCGCCATCCAGATGCATGGCGGCATGGGCCTCAGCAAGGAATTGCCGCTGGAATACATGGCCCGCGCCGCGCGCGTCTGGCGCATCGTCGAGGGGCCGAGCGAGGTGCATCGCTGGCTGGTGGCACGCGACCTGCTCAGGGCGTAGGGCGCGCTAATTCCAGGGCGCGGGCGTAGACCGCCTTGCGCGGCAGGCCCAGCGCCAGTGCGACACTCGCCGCCGCATCACGCACCGACATGCCAGCCATCGCCGTGCGTAGCGCATCATCCAGCGATTCCACACTGGCAACCTCGGCTGGCGCCGGCCCGACCACCAGCACGATCTCGCCGCGCGGCGGGTCGGCGCGCGCGCCCTCCGCCAACGCGGCCAAGCCACCACGCCGCACCTGTTCGAACCGCTTGGTCAACTCGCGCGCCAACGCCGCAGGCCGGTCCGCGCCAAGGCCAGCAGCCAGCGCATCCAGCGCTTCCGCAACCCGCTGCGGCGCTTCGTAGAACACCAGCGTCGCCGACAACCCCGCCTGTTCCAGCGCCTTCAACCGCGCCACTTCAGCGGCGCGCGGCCCATCCTTCGGCGGCAGGAAACCCAGGAACAGAAAGGGATGCGGCGGCAAGCCCGATAATGTCAGCGCCATGACTGCGGCGTTCGCACCTGGCACCGCATGCACCGGCAACCCCGCCGCGATCACCGCGCGCACCAGCCGATACCCCGGGTCGCTCACCAGCGGCGTGCCCGCGTCGCTGACCAACGCAAGCTTCGCGCCGGCGGCCAGGTCACGCAGGATTCCCGGGATTGTCGCATCCTCATTGTGGTCGTGCAGCGGGCGAAGCGGTATGGAGATGCTGTGCCGCGCCAGCAGCTTCGAGGTCACACGCGTGTCCTCGCACAGGATGGTGTCGGCGCCGCGCAATGCGTGCAAAGCGCGTGCGGACATGTCATGCATGTTGCCGATGGGCGTCGCCACCAGCGTCAGCCCGGGCGGTAATACGTGGGGGGTATCGGGTGCGTCGTCCATCATTCCTGGCGATCCTGGCGGTCGCAGTGTTGGCCCTGATTGGCTGCGCCCCGCAAGTGCAACCGGCCTGGCAACCGCCTGGCCCGGCGGCACAAGTATGGCAGCCGCAATTGCCGGCGATGCAGCCCTCCGCCGCACGGCAACGCGTGGCGCTGCTATTGCCGCTGTCGGGTGGCAATGGCGCGCTGGGGCACGCCATGCTGAACGCGGCACAGATGGCGCTGTTCGAACAGCAGGATCCGCGCGTGGAATTCATCCCGCGTGACACGCGCGGGACAGCGGCTGGTGCAGCCGCCGCCGCGCGCGATGCGATCGCCGAAGGTGCCGTGATCCTGGTCGGGCCGCTGACGGCAGGCGAGACCGGCGCGGTTGCACAGGTTGCGCGTGGCGCCGGCGTGCCGGTGCTCGCCTTCACGTCTGATGAGACCCTGGGTGGCGACGGTGTATGGGTTGGCGGGCTGGGGCCGGCGCAGGTGGGTCGGCGTCTGGTGCAGGCTGCCGGTGCGGGCAGGCTCGGCGTCATCGCCTCTGATGACGAGTTCGGTCGGCGCCTGGTCGCGGCGATCCGCGCGGGACGCCCGGCGGCTCCGCCCGCGGTGGTGACCATGCGCGGCGACGCAGCGGCAGCGGCCAATGCACTGGCGCAGCAGGGGCCGTTTGATGCGATCGTCATCGGGCTGGCGGGGTTGCCGGCGCGGCTGGTGGCGCAGGCATTGCCCGCCGCCGGGCTGGCGCAGGGCGTGCGCGTCTTCGGCACGCAGCTCTGGCATGACGACACGCAGCTGGCGCAGGAACCGGCGCTGATGGGCGCGCAATATCCGGGGCCGGATTCTGGCGCCCGCCAAGGCTTCGACAACCGCTTCCGCACCGCCTTCGGCGAACGCCCGCCGCGCCTTGCGGGTGTGGCCTATGACGCCGCCGCGCTGGCCGCGCGTGGCGCGCGAGGCGGCGGCCGCGCGCTGCCTGTGGGGGAAGCCTTCCAGGGCGCCGACGGCCCCATTCGCCTGCTGCCGGGCGGCGAATTGGCGCGCGGCATGGCCATCCTGGAGATCCGCCGTGGCGAGGCGGTGTTGCGCGAAGCAGCACCCATCCCGGGTGCCGCCGGCAGCTGATGCCAACCCCGGGTCGCCTGTTGCGCACGGCGGCCGTGATTGGCGCCGTGCCGTTGCTGGTGCAGGCGATCTTTCTGTGGACCGGTGAAGTGGGCTGGCGCATCGGCCTGCTGGCCTGCCTGGCAGTGGCGGCGATGTCTGGCGCGCTGGCCTGGTTCTGGCTGGAGAATCTGCGCCGCATGACCACCGCCCTGCACGCGGCGGCCGATGATGGCGGCGGGTTTTCCGCGCCGTTCATCACGCCGCGCCTGCCAGCCGTAGCCGATGTGGAGGAAGCGCTGACGCGCCTGGCGCGCAGCCTGCAATCGCGTGCTGAATTGGTGGGGCGCCTGCGCGCTGCCGATGCAGCCATCGTGGAAGCGTTGCCCGACCCGTTGATCGTGCTGAGCGATGACCGCGCGCCGCTGCGCGCCAATGGTGCGGCGCGCGCGATGTTCGGGCTGACCACACCCTACCCCGCTGGCGGCGACCTGGCCGCGCTGCTGCGCCACCCGGCGCTGTCGGCGGCGCTGGACCGGGCGCTGACCGAACGCGGGCCACAGGCGGCCGATATCCACCTGCCGGTGCCGATCGAGCGCGATCTCTCCGTGCAGGCCATCCCGATGGACCAGCCGATGGCCGATGGCGGGCGTCTGATCCTGCTGCTGACGGACCGCACGGCGATGCGCGCGGTGGAGCGCATGCGCGCGGATTTCGTGGCCAATGCCAGCCATGAACTGCGCAGTCCGCTGGCCAGCGTCATCGGTTTCATTGAAACACTGCGCGGCCCGGCTTTCGATGACGAGGAGGCGCGCGAACGCTTCCTGGCTATCATGGCCACGCAATCCGCGCGCATGCAGGCATTGATCGATGATCTGCTGTCGCTCTCACGCATCGAGTTGTCGGAACACCAGCCGCCGACCGGCAGCGCCGACCTGGCCGCACTGCTGCGGGCGGAGGTGGCAGCGCTGGAACCGCTGGCAGGTGCCACGACATTGTTGGTCGAAGCGCCGGCCGCGCTGCCAACGAAAGCCCTGGACGCGACGCAGATCTCTCAGGTGATGCGCAACCTGCTGGACAATGCGCTGCGCCATGGCCGCGCCGGCGGCGAAGTGCGCGCGACGTTGGCGCGGGTGGAAGGCGGCGCGCGGCTGCCGTCGCGCCCCGGCGTGCTGCTGACCGTCGCGGATGACGGGCCGGGCATTCCGCGCGAACACATCCCGCGCCTGACGGAACGCTTCTATCGCGTCGATGCCGGGCGCGCGCGCGCGACAGGCGGCACGGGCCTGGGCCTGGCGATCGTGAAGCACATCGTCATCCGCCATCGCGGGCAGCTGCTGATCGAGAGCGAGCCGGGCCAAGGCGCGCAATTCCGGGTGTGGCTGCCGGCGGACTGAAAGCGCTGGCCGATCGCACGCGACAGGCTACAGTCGCGCCGGAGGAACCGCCCATGACGACACGCCGCGCCCTGCTGGGGGCCGCGCTGGCCATGCCCGCGCTCGCGCAGACCGAATGGCCGAACCGGCCGGTGCGCGTGATCATTCCCTTCCCGCCTGGTGGTGGCACCGACATCTGCGGGCGAATCCTGGCGCAGCGCCTGGCCGAGCATTGGGGCCAGCCGGTGGTGGTGGATAATCGCGGCGGTGCTGGCGGCATGATCGGCACGCGCGCGGTGGGGGCGGCAACACCCGATGGATACACGCTGTTCTTCAACGGCACGCTGTCCATCCTGCGCGACAATTTCGACCCGCGCACGGTGGTGGACCATGTCGTGCGCGCGACGATTACGCACAATATTCTGGTGGTGAACCGGTCGGTGCCGGTCACCACGCTGCCGGAATTCATCGCCCTTCTGCGCGCGCGGCCGGGGCGGTTGAACCATGGCACATCGGGGCCGCTGGCATCGCAGCATCTGGCGGCGGTGATGTTCGATCTGCTGGCCGGCACGCGGATGGAGAACATCCATTATCGCGGCACCGGGCCTTCGGTTGCGGGCATTTTGGGCGATGAAGTGCAGGTGATGTTCGGGTCGATGTCGGCGGTGCTGCCGTTGATACAGGATGGGCGGTTGCGCGCGCTGGCCACCGCCTCCGGGCAGCGTTCGGTGGCGTTTCCCGACCTGCCGACGGTGGGCGAAATCGTGCCGGGCTATGCGGCCGAGCTGACCTATTCCTTCGGCACGCCGCTGAATACGCCGGAGCCGGTGCGGCGGCGCCTGGCAGACAGCGTGCGGCAGATTCTGGCCGACGAAAGGCTGGTGGGAGAGCTACGAACGCGCGGCTTCGAACCGGCCTTGATGATGCAGCCGGAACTGGACCGCTACATCGCCGAGGATGTCACGCGCTGGGCGGATGTGGCGCGGCGCGCGGGCCTCAATCTAAACGAAGGTTGAGCCAGTCCTCCAGCAGCGCGTTGAACCGCGCGGGCTGTTCCACATTGCAGGCATGCGCGCCATGCGGCAGCAGTTCCAGCCGTGATTTCGGCAGAGCGGCGGCCAGTTCCGCGCTGGCGGTCCAGGGCACCAGAAGGTCGTCCTGCGCGGCCACGACCAGCGCCGGTGTCTGCATCGCGGAGAGGTCCGCGGTGGCGTCGAAGGCGCGCAATGCGGTGATGCGCGCGCGCAGGTTGTCAGCGCCTTGGAAATGCGTGGTGCCGTGCTCGATCTCGGCCTGCACTTTTTCGAAATGCGCGTCGATATAGGCGGCGCTGTGCAGGAAAAGCGGCTGCGCCTTCACATACGCCGCCGGCCCTTCGGCAGACAGAATCCCTAAGCGCACATCGAAGCAATGCCCGCTATGGCGCGTGGCCTTCGCCCAGGCATTCACCAGCACCATCGACAGCAAACGCGACGGCGCGCGGCGTGCCAGTTCCAACGCGACCAGCCCGCCCAGCGCATGGCCCAGGATATGCGCGCGATCGATGCCGGCGGCGTCCAGCACCTGTTCCACATCCGCCGCCATGTCGGCGATGGCGTAGGGTGTCGGCAGTTCGGCGCGGTTGGCACCGGTGCCGCGCTGGTCGAATTTCACCAGGCGGAAATGGCCCTCCAGCACCGGGAATTGCGGCTTCCAATACGCGGCCGCGCCACCCAGGCCGGCGGACAAGACCACCGCCGGTGCATCCGCCGGACCTTCGACCGTGAAGGCCAGACCGCTTGGCGTGCGCATCATCGGCCGATATGCGCGACCGAGGCGATCTCCACCACAGCACCCGGCTTCACCAGGCCGCACTGGATGCAATACCGCGCCGGTTTGTCGCCCGGGAAATACTCCGCATAGACCGCGTTCAGCGCACCGTAATGCTTCCAGTCACTGAGAAAAATGTGGTTGAAGGTGACGTCCGCCATGGTGCCGCCGGCGGTTTCGATCACCGCCTTGATCGTCTCCAGGATGTGGCGCGTCTGCGCGGCAGCGTCATCCGGGTAGAGCACGTTGTTGTCCTTGTCGAAGGACAGCGTGCCCGAGACATACACCACGCCATCGGCCTTGGTGCCAGGCGAATAGGGTGCCAGCGGCTTGCCGGAACCAGCGGGGATGATGGGGGTGAAGGGCATGGCTTACTCCTGGTTCTGCTGCACGGCGCGGCGGAAATCCTCGACGGAGGAGACCCAGCCGAAGAAGGTTTCGATGTTGTACAGCGCTGCCTTCTGCGCGAATTCCGGCCCGGCCGCGTGCGTCGCGTCTTCCAGGACCACGCAGAAATATTCCAGGTGGAAGGCGTCGCGCAGCGAGCTCTCCACACACACATTCGTCGCGATCCCGGTGAAGACGATGTTGCGGATGCCGCGTGCGCGCAAAAGGCTGTCGATATTGGTGTTGA
>JAAFHD010000041.1:0-8362 GCA_013298245.1 Alphaproteobacteria bacterium | reverse complement strand
CGGCACCAGGATATCGCCGGGCTGCGGCGCCAGCCTGTCCACCAGGGCGTAGTCCCAGCCACCTTTGGCCAGCAGCGTGCCGGTCAGTTCGGGCCGCGCGCGCATCGTCTTCATGGCGTTGGATTTGTGCCAGTTCGGGCTGCCGGGGCCGCCAGCCTCCTTGTATTCGGCGTCCCAGCCATTCTGGAAAAACAGCACCGGCATGCCGGCACCGCGCGCCAGTGCGGCCACTTCCGCGATGCGGTCGATGACACCCGCCGCGCCCGCAATGTCGAAGCCCGCCAGATCCAGATACCCGCCGGGGCTCGCGTATGCGTTCTGCATGTCCACGATGATCAGCGCGGTTTCCGCCGGGTTCAGCCGGATCGGCTCCGGCCGCGCGGGCAGGATGAAGGGCGCGCGGCCGTCAGTGGGCGGGGTGTATCCGGCGGGCGAGGACATGCGGAAACCTCCAGCTGGGTGGCGCTGTTGTGTGGCAGGTGGTGTAGCGGCCTGCCATCTCAAGCGGCCATGCCGTGCGTCCGATCCGTGCAGCCATTGCCCAAAGCAGCGGCACGGATTTCGCCGCTTGCTGGTTGCGCAGGCGCCGCGCGCGCCGACATGGCGGCTAGGCCGATGCTGGCCCTTGCTCCCACACCCTGGGCGCGTTGAGTGTCCGCCCACCTGACAACCCCCGGAGGAACCCGCATGGATATCCGCTTCTCCCGCCGTGCCGCGCTGGCCGCGTTCGCCGCCCCGCTGGCCGCGCCGCACGTCGCACACGCGCAAGGCGCGCGCCCACAAGTGCGCTTCGCCTATGACTGGATCTTGAACGGCCCCTACGCCTTCGGCATCGCCGGTGAACGCATGGGCTTCTTCCGCGAAGCCGGCGTGGACATCACCATCCAGCGCGGCTTCGGCTCGGCGCGCGTCGCGCTCGACATGTCCGCCGGCCAGTTCGACATCGCGATGGCTGACCCCACGCCGATGCTGCGCTTCATGTCGCAGAACCCGAACAACGACCTGGTCGCAGTTGCCCTGCTGTGGGACCAGGCGCCGACCGCGGTCACCGTGCGCGCCGATGGCCCGATCATGCGCGTGGCGGACCTGGCCGGCAAAACCCTGGCCGCGCCGGAATTCGATGGCGGCCGCCAGGTGTTCCCGGCCTTCGCCGCGGTCAACAACATCCCGCTGTCGTCCATCAACTGGATGTCGGTCTCGCCTGAACTGCGCGAGCCGATGCTGGTGCAGCGCCGCGCCGATGGCATCACGGGCTTCGTCACCTCAACCGCGCTGTCGCTGCGCGCGCTGGGCATGGACCTGCCGGCACAGCGCATCTTCCGCTACCGCGAGAACGGTTTGGACTTCTTCTACGGCTCCTTCCTGGTGACGACGCGCACCTATGCGGAGCGCAACCCGGACGCGGTGCGCGGTGTGGTGGCGGGCATGATCCGCTCCATGCGTTGGGCGTTTGCCAACCGCGCGGAAGCCATCACGCATCTGCGCGCGCGCGAACAATTGTCGGATGTCGCGATTGAATCCGTGCGCCAGGACATGGCGATGGCGGAACTGGTGGACAGCCCGAACAGCCGCCGCCTGGGCCTGGGGCCCATCGAGGCGCCGCGCTTCAACCGCCAGATCGAAGCGGTGAAACTGGCCTTCCAGCTGGGCGACATGCCGAGCGTGGATCGCTTCTACACCGACCGCTTCCTGCCGCCCGCCGCCGAGCGCATGCTGCCGCAGCGCGCGGCGTAATTCGCCGATTCCCGACCAGCCCGCGCGGGTATCCCCCGCGCGGGCTTTTTCATGCCCAGCCGGCGCGCAATGCAGCCGCGCTCTTGTGCAGACCGCGTATTCACATGTGCCCTTACCCGCCGCACGCCGATTGAGGCTTGCCCACACCACGCGCAGCCTTCCTGCATTCCCGCAGGAGGACCGCCATGACATTCACCCGTCGCGCCGCACTCGCCACGCCCGCCATCCTGGCCGCAGCCAGCGCCACCGCCCAATCCGGCCCGCTGACGCTCGCGCAAATCCGCGCCAATGGCCGGCTGCGCATCGGCTGCGAGGCGACCTACCCGCCCTTCACCTATCGCGACCAGGGCCGCATCGTCGGCTACGATGTGGAGCTGGCGGAGGCGATGTGCGCCACCATCGGCGTCCAAGCCGAGTTCATCGACACCCAATGGTCCGGCGTGATTCCGGCGCTCTATGCGGGCCGCTTCGACATCATCATGTCGTCCATGTCCTACACCCGCGCGCGCATGGAGCGCGTGGCCTTCACCATCCCCTATGCGGAGGCCGGGCAATCCCTGCTGATCCGCGCGCGCGATGAATCCCGCATTCGCGGCATCGCCGACATGAATGGCCGCACGCTGGGCGTGAAGCTCGGCAGCCCTGGCGAAACGCTGCACCCGCGCCTGGCCGAACGCATGCGCGCGGCCGGCGGCGCCGGCTTCTCCGGCGTGCGCACCTATGACGAACACCCCGCGGCCTATCTGGCGCTGGCGCAGGGCACGGTGGATGGCGTGCTGAACACGCTGCCCACGCTGGCCTTCGTGCTGCGCAGCCAACCGGGGCGCTTCGCGATCGTGCGCGGCATCGGCGCCGACAACTGGGCCGGCATCGCGCTGCGCCAGGCCGATACAGAAGTGCTGGCCTGGTTGAACGAACGTCTGCGCGCGATGCGCGCCGATGGCTCGCTGGCCGCGTTGCAACAGAAGTGGTTCGGCCTGGAATTCAGCCTGCCGGCATCCATCCCCGAACCGGCCGCATGATCTTCGATTGGAATGTCGTCACCTACGCCGCGCCGCTGCTGGCGCATGGCGTGGTGATGACGCTGCAGGTCAGCGCGGTGGCGGCCGTGCTGGCGCTGGTGATCGGGATCGTGGCGGGGTTGGCGTCGCTCTCAGCATCGCACCCGTTGCGCGGCGTTGTGCGGCTCTATGTGGAATTCGTGCGCGGCACGCCGCTGTTGATCCAGATCTTCCTGGTGTTCTTCGCACTGCCCGTCGTGGGCGTGCGGTTTTCCGAATTCTGGGCGGGCGTGGTGGCGCTGTCCTTCAACGCCGGCGCTTACATCTCTGAAGTGGTGCGCGGCACCGTCGGTGCGGTGGAAAAAGGCCAGTCGGAAGCGGCGATGTCCATCGGCATGACGCGCCAGGGCGCGCTGATCTGGGTGCTGCTGCCGCAGGCCTGGCGGCCGATGATTCCCGCGCTGACCAACGACCTGATCACGCTGACGAAGAACTCCTCGCTGCTCTCCGTCATCTCGGTCTATGAGCTGACGCGCGCGGGCCAGGCGATCATCGCCACGCATTTCGCGCCCTTCGAAATCTACCTGCTGCTGGCGCTGTATTATTGGGGGCTGATCTCGGCGCTGGCCTGGGCATCGCGTCGGATCGAAAAGGCCTTGCCCCAGTGGTAAACCTTCTGGAAGCGCGCGGCATCACCAAGCGCTTCGGCGCGCGCACCGTGCTGGATGGCGTGGACCTGTTGGTGCGCGAGCGCGAGACCGTTGTCATCATCGGCGCCTCCGGTTCCGGCAAGACCACGCTGCTGCGCTGCCTGAACCGGCTGGAAACGCCCGATGCCGGCAGCACGCGCATCGCCGATGTTACGCTTGGCCAGCGCAGCGACGGGCGCACCGCGGATGAACGCGAATTGGCGCGGCAACGCACCCTGTTCGGTTTCGTCTTCCAGCGTTTCAACCTGTTCCCGCACCTGACCGCGCTGCGCAATGTGGCACTCGGCCCGCGCCGCGTGCTGGGCGTCACACCGCGCGAGGCAGAACGCCGTGCCGCCGCGGAACTGACGCGCCTTGGCCTCGCCGATCATCTGCACAAGCGCCCATCGCAACTCTCCGGCGGGCAGCAACAGCGCGTGGCGATCGCACGCGCATTGGCGATGGACCCGCGCGTGATGCTGTTCGACGAACCCACCTCCGCCCTCGACCCCGAACTGGTGCAGGAGGTGCTGGACGCCATGCGCCAACTCGCCGCCGAGGGCATGACCATGGTCGTCGTCACCCACGAAATGCGCTTCGCCCGCCACGCCGCCGACCGCGTGCTGTTCATGGCCGATGGCCGCATCGTGGAAGAAGGCCCGCCCACTGACTTGTTCAGCGCACCACGCGATGCTCGGCTGCAACGCTTCCTGCGCCATCTGGAACCCACATCATGATGTTCGACCTGCTGATCGAGGGCTGCACGCTCATCCCGCACGCCTTCGCGCCGCCCATCGAAAACGCCGCCATCGGCATCACCGACGGACGCTTCGTGCATGTCGGCGCGTTGCCGCCAGGCGCGCAGGCCACCCGCCGCATCACGCTGTGCAACCACCTGGTGCTGCCCGGCCTCATCAACGTGCACACGCACACCATCCTCTCCATGGTGCGCGGCGTGGCCGAGGATATGGGCTTCGCGCCCGCCTACACGCCCGGCGTGCCGCAAGGCCACATGGTGCGCGAGGACGAGGCCATCGCGCTCGCCCGCCTCGGCGCGCTGGAAGCCATGCTGGCCGGCAGCACGCTCATCAACGACACCTATGTCCACACCGACATCACGCTGCCGGCGATGGCGGAACTGGGCTTGCGCGTCTTCTCCTGCAACCGCATCCACGATGTGGATTTTTCCGGCATCGCGCATGGCCGTTGGGAACACCACAGCGCCATCGGCGAGACCACGCTCAACCAGGCCATGGCACTCGCGCAGCGCTTCCATGGTGGCGCAGATCTGCGAACCGGCGTGCAGCTGGCAGCCCACGCGCCCGACACGTGCAGCACGGATTTCCTGCACCGCGTGCGCGATGCCTCGCAGCGTGGCGGCCTGCGCGTGCAAACCCATCTCTCGCAGTCCAAGGTCGAGGTGCGACGCATCCGCGAACGCGACGGTATGTCGCCACCCGAATTGCTGGACAGCATCGGCCTGCTGAACGACCACCTGGTCGCCGCGCATTGCATCCATCTCTCCGACAGCGACATCGCGCTGATCGGCCGCTCCGGCCTGCATGTCGCGCATATCCCGAAAGGCAACGCCACCGGCGGCACCATCGCGCCCACACGCCGCCTGATGGCGGCCGGCGCGAAGCTCACGCTCGCCACCGACAACATGCACGCCGACATGATCGAGGTACTGCGCTGGGCGCTGAACATGGGCCGCGTGCAGACCGGCGATGTCACCGATGACTGGCAGCCCGAACACATGCTGCACGCCGCCACCGAAGGTGGCGCCGCGGCCATGGGCCTGGCCGGCCAACTCGGCCGCATCGAAACCGGGTTCCGCGCGGACTTGATCGCGGTCGATCTGCGCCGCCCGCATCTGGTGCCGCACAACGACCCGCTGGGCACGCTGGTGCATACGGGTATGGGCCGCGATGTCTCGCATGTCGTGGTGGAAGGCGAAGTCGTGGTCGACGAATTCCGCCCCACCCGCTGCGACATGGACCAGGTGCTGCGCGATGGCGCGGCCGCGGCGGCGGCGCTTTGGGCAAGGGCAGCACAATAGCGCGCGCCTATTGCCTTCATCGAAATCGCGACATTCTCTCTATTGCGTGCGCTGGATAGGGTTCTCCCAAGGCCCCGATCGGCGGGGCCACCGAGCAGGAGACCCGCCATGTCCCTCACCCGCCGCACCGGTCTTTGCGCCGTCGCCATCGCCGCCCTGGCCGCGCTGAATCCCGCCGCCGCGCAGGTCGCGACCTATTGCGACGGCGCCTTCGCCGCCAACAGCTTCTACGCGCTGCAACGCCCGCTGCCCGACGGCCAGACGCAGATGCAGTACTTCATGGACCTGCGGAACACGACGCAGCAACCGCGCACCGCAGTGCTGACTTTCATCGTACCATTCTATGTGGCGCAGAACGTGTCGGGGCTGGTGCGCTCGGGCAATGTGGTGCAGGCCGGGGCCACGGTGCAGATCCGGCTGGGCACGCAGAACCTGGGCAATTCCAGCGGGATTGGCGCGGTGCCGTTTGCGGATATCGGGCGCTACCTCACCCTGAACTGCGGCTGACGGGCGTTGGGGCCGCGCGGCACCCGCTACTGACTTTGCGGCGTTGTGCGATAGGCTGCGCGCATGAACACGCTCTTCGCCAACGCCACTCTCCTGGATGGTGACGGCCCGCGCCCCGGCCATGTGCTGGTCGAAGCGGGCCGCATCCACACCGTGTCGGACACGCCGATCACCACCGCCACCGCTCGCGTCATCGACCTGCGCGGCGCCACGCTGATGCCCGGCCTGATCGACGCGCATGTGCATGTCATCGCGACCATCGTGAATGTCGCGCAGAACGCGATGCTACCCGATGGCCTGGTGGCGCATCGCGCCGCGCGGATCATGCAGGGCATGCTGCTGCGCGGCTTCACCACCGTGCGCGATCTGGGCGGCGCCACGCTGGGCCTACGCCTGGCCTGGGAAGAAGGCCTGTTCGAAGGCCCGCGCCTGGTGCTGTGCGGCAAGGCGCTGTCACAGACTGGCGGCCATTCCGACCTGCGCGGCCGCACCGACACGCGCGACCCTGAATGGTATGCGCCGCGCCTCGGCGCGCTGGGCCGCGTGGTGGATGGCGTGGACGCCGTGCGCCGCGCGTGTCGCGAGGAAATCAAGGCGGGTGCCGACTACATCAAGCTGATGGCCAATGGCGGCGTGGCATCACCCACGGACCCCATCGCCTTCCTGGGTTTTTCGCGCGACGAACTGCTGGCCGCTGTGGAAGAGGCCGAAAGCGCGCAGACCTATGTGGCAGCGCACCTCTACACCGATGCGGCGATCCGTCGCGCGGTGGAATGCGGCGTGCGCAGCCTGGAACACTGCAACCTGATCACGCCGGACACCGCGCGCCTGGCCGCCGCGCGCGGCGCCATCGCCTGCCCCACCTTGGTGACCTATCAGGCGCTGCGCGAGGAGGGCGCGTCGCTGGGCCTGCCGCCCGAATCCGTCGCCAAGATCGATGATGTGCGGCTGGCCGGTTTGAACAGCCTGTCCATCATGCGCGATGCCGGCCTGACGATGGCCTTCGGCACCGACCTGCTGGGCGACATGCACCGCCGCCAATCGGAAGAATTCCTGATCCGCCGCGAGGTGTTGGACGCGCAGGAAGTTATCCGCTCCACCACCTGCCACGCCGCCAAACTGCTGTGCATGGAAGGCCAGATCGGCGCCATCACCCCCGGCGCACACGCCGACCTGATCATCCCCGATGCCGACCCGCTGCGCGACATGGCCACGCTGACGCGCGAGATACGCTTCATCATGCAAGGCGGCCGGGTGGTGAAGGACGCGCTGGCGGCGTAGAAACCCCGCCATGGACATCGCAATCGGCGCCGATCACGGCGGGGTGGAATTGAAGCGCGCGCTGGTCGAGGCCATGCGCGCCGCCGGGCATGTGGTCATGGATTGCGGCACCGATGGCACCGCCAGCGTGGACTATCCGGATTTCGCAGCACCCGTCGTCGCGCGCATCACCGCGGGCCAGGCGCAATTGGGCATACTGGTCTGCGGCAGCGGCATCGGCATGTGCATGGCCGCCAACCGCCACGCCGGCATCCGCGCCGCCGTGCTGCACAACGCGACCGAGGCGCGGCTGACCCGCGCGCACAACAACGCCAACATCGCCTGCTTCGGCGGCCGCACCACGGGTGTGGAAGTGGCGCTGGACGCGCTGCACGCCTTCCTGACCACGCCCTATGACGGCGGCCGCCATGACCGCCGCATCGCCAAGCTGGACGCGCGTTAACCCGCCCGCATATCGCGACACGCGCCAGCCGTGCTAAGTCGCGCCGCATGAACGAGACAGCAGCCCGCTTCATCCCCGCCCGCTTCTTCCAGGCCGGCGTCGCCGAAACCGATCCCGACCTGGCGCGCAGCATCGCGCAGGAGCTGGAACGCCAGCAGGACGGCATCGAGCTGATCGCCAGCGAGAACATCGTCTCGCGCGCCGTGCTGGAAGCCCAGGGCTCCGTCCTGACCAACAAATACGCCGAGGGCTATTCCGGCCGGCGCTACTACGGCGGCTGCGAATTCGTGGACGTGGCGGAAACGCTCGCGATCGAGCGCGCCAAGGAATTGTTTGGCAGCACCTTCGCCAACGTGCAGCCGCATTCGGGTGCTTCCGCCAACATCGCCGTCTTCTTCGCGCTGTTGCAGCCAGGCGACGAGTTCCTGGCCATGGACCTGGCGGCAGGTGGCCACCTGACGCATGGCTCGCCGGTCAACTACAGCGGCAAGTGGTTCCGCCCCATCAGCTATGGCGTGCGCGCCGAGGACGGGTTGCTGGACTACGAGACGATGGAAAAACTGGCACGCGAACGCCGCCCAAAGCTGATCATCGCCGGTGGTTCCGCCTATTCGCGCCACATTGATTTCGCGCGCTTCCGCGCCGTGGC
>JAAFHD010000409.1 GCA_013298245.1 Alphaproteobacteria bacterium | reverse complement strand
TCGCGCACCGCGTTCTGCCCGGCTGGCATTTCGGCAATCTGGCGAGTGACATCGCCATCGTCGAAGGCCAGGGTGCCCATGTGCGCGACGCCGAGGGGCACGAATACATCGATTTCCTGCTGGGTTCCGGCCCCATGTTCCTGGGCCACGCGCACCCCGCGGTGACGGAAGCGGTGATGGCGCAACTGCCGCGCGGCACGACCTTCTTCGCCAACAACCCGCATGGCATCGCGTTGGCCGCCGCGATCGTGGATGCGCTGCCTTGCGCCGAACAACTTCGCTTCCTCTCCACCGGTTCCGAAGCCGACATGTATGCGATGCGCCTGGCGCGCGCCTTCACCGGCCGCGACCGCATCATGAAGTTCGAGGGCGGCTACCACGGCATGGGCGAATACGGGCTGATGAGCCTGTCGCCGAAACAACCGATGAATTTCCCGCGCGCGGTTCCCGACAGCGCCGGCATCCCAGCGCATCTGGCCGACGACATGCTGGTCGCACCCTTCAACGACGCGGGCGCCGCCGTCGCGATGATCGAGGCGCACGCGCACGACATCGCCGGCGTCATGCTCGAACCCCTGCAACGCCTGATCCCGCCGCGCCCAGGCTTCCTGCAAGCCCTGCGCGACGCCACCACGCGCCACAACATCCCGCTGATCTTCGATGAGGTCGTGACCGGATTCCGCTTCGGCTACGCCGGCGCCCAGGGCCTCTACGGCGTCACGCCCGACATCTGCACACTCGGCAAAATCATCGGCGGTGGATTCCCGCTGGCCGCCATCGCCGGCCGCGCCGACATCATGGCGCATTTCGACCGCGCGAAGGTGGGCGACGCGAAATTCCTGATGCAGGTGGGCACGCTGTCCGGCAACCCGATCGCCGCCATCGCGGGCATGGCCACGCTGGATGTGCTGCGCGCGCCAGGCGCGTATGACAGTGTGATCGCACTCGGCCAATCCATGATGGATAGCATGGCCGAAGCGGTGCGCACCGCCGGCATCCCCGGCCAGGTGCTGGGCCACCCCGTGCTGTTCGACGTGGTGTTCGCCGATGGCCCCATCGCCAACCACCGCGACATGCAGCGCCAGGACACGACGATCCAGCAGCACGTCAACCGCGCCATGCGCGCGGGCGGCATCCTGAAGGGCGAGAGCAAATACTACCTCTCGTTGGCCCACACGCAGGATGATGTGGCGCGCGCGCTTTCAGTGTTTCGCGCGGCCTTGGCTTCGCTGTAGCCTCCACCCCGGAGGAACCCACAATGATCCCACGCCGCACTGCGCTGGCGCTGCCCTTGGCCGCGCCCGCCCTCGCCCAATCCCCCTGGCCCAACCGCCCGGTGCGCGTGCTGATCGGCTTCCCGCCAGGCGGTTCGCTCGATGTCATGACGCGCTTGGCCTGCGAGCAATTGCAGAACCGCCTGGGCCAGGCCTTCGTGGTCGAAAGCCGCTCCGGCGCATCGGGCAATATCGGCACCGAAGCCATCGCGCGCGCCACCCCGGATGGCTACACGGTCGGCACCATCAGCATGCACAATCTGCTGATCAACCCGCATCTCTTCACGCGCCTGCCCTATGATGCGCGCACGGATTTCGCCTGGATTTCGCAGATGTGGGACCTGCCGAATGTGGCGGTCGTCCCCGCGCAACTACCGGTGCGCACGCTGGCTGAATTCATCACCTGGGCGCGCGCGCGGCCGCAGGGCGTCAGCTACGGTTCGTCGGGCGTCGGCACCACCATCCATCTATCCGGCGCATACCTTGCCGCGCAGGCGGGCCTGCGCGCGGAGCACATCAGCTTCCGCGGCGCCGCGCAGACCATCCCCGCCTTGCTCTCGGGCGATATCCAGTTCGCCGTCGACAACCTGGCCTCCTATGTCGGCATCATCCAGCAGGGCGGCATCCGCCCGCTGGCTGTCGCATTGCCGCAACGCTGGCCCGCGCTGCCCGATCTGCCGACGATGGCGGAAGCCGGGATGGCCGGCCTGTCCGTCGGCCCATGGCATCTCTGGGCCGCGCCGCGCGACACACCGCGCGCCATCATCGACCGCCTGTCATCCGAAATCCGCGCCGCCTTTGCCGACCCGGCACTGCAACAGCGCGCGATCGGGATGGGCGCGCGCCTGCTCGGCACCACGCCCGAACAACTCGCCGAACGCCTCGACCGCGAACGCCCGGTCTGGGCCGACATGGTGCGCATCTCCGGCGCGCAGCCGGAGTAGCGCTACCGGTCTTCCTCGCGCAGCTTGATCTCGTTGCGCGCCAGCATGCGGTACAGCGTCATGCGCGAGACACCCACCTCCCGCGCCGTTGCGGTGACCGACCAGTTGTGCTGCGCCAGCGCCTCCAGCAGCGCATCCCGCTCCGCACTGGAACGCGCCGGCGGCCGCGCCCGCCTGCGCGCCGGCGCGGGCAGCAACTGGTGTTCAAGGCCAAGGTCGCGCCGCATCACCACCTGCCCGTCGCTCATCACCGCCGCACGGCGCAGCACCGCGATCAGCTCGCGCACATTGCCGGGCCAGGGGTGCGCGCGCAGTGCGACCATCGCCTCCTCGTCCAGGCGCAGTGCTGCGTGGCCAAGCTCCGCGCCGATCTGCTGCAACAGGCAGGTGGCGAGCAATTCCACGTCACCGCCGCGCGCGCGCAACGGCGGCAGTGCGATGGTCAGCACCGCCAGGCGATAGAACAGGTCCTCGCGGAAGCGACGTTCCTGCATGGCCGGGCGCAGCGGCACGTTGGTGGCGGCGATGATGCGCGCATCCACCTGCACCGGCTGCCGCCCGCCCAGGCGCGTCACTGTTCCTTCCTGCAGGAAGCGCAGCAGATGGCCCTGCAACTCGATCGGCAGGTCGCCGATTTCATCCAGGAACAGCGTGCCGCGATGCGCCATTTCCAGGTGGCCCGCGCTGCGCGCCATCGCACCGGTGAAGGCGCCCTTTTCATGGCCGAATAATTCCGCCGCCACCAGGCTGGGTGGCAGTGCCGCGCAGTTGATGGCGATGAAAGGTTCATGCGCGCGCGGTGATCTTTCATGCAGCGCGCGCGCCACCAATTCCTTGCCCGTCCCACTCTCGCCCGTGATCAGCACCGGCGCCGAGGTCACCGCAAAACGCCGCACCAGGTCGAAGACCTCCAGCATCGCCGGGCTTGAGCCGACCAGGAATTCGCCTTTCGGCAACAAGGCCGGTTCGTGGCGCGACTTCAGCAGTGCGGCGATCTGCTCCTGCAAAAGCGGGTCACGCTGCGCGGCCCAATAGACCAGCTTCGCCATCTGCGTGACCGACAGTGATTGCAGTCTTGTCAGCGAGACATCCAATGATGCCCCTTCCGATGTCGTGACCATCTGTGCCGTCAACATTGTGACCCGATCTCCCGGGCATGGTCGTGGCGTCCACTGGATGCCTGAGCCATGCGTGGGGATGATGTAGTCCGGTGTTGCCGGCTGCGCGAAACACGTCTCGTTGAACAGTGGCAGTAGATTATGTGGTGATTTCGCGAATTTTTAAAATAATGAAACAAAACATTCACCAGAACAGCCCATCGGATCGCAATGCCGTGAACTGTGATGCCGAGTGTCA
>JAAFHD010000408.1 GCA_013298245.1 Alphaproteobacteria bacterium | reverse complement strand
CGTGGGCAAGACCGTGACCATCCAGGAACTGATCAACAATATCGCCAAGGGCCATGGCGGCACGTCGGTGTTCGCGGGCGTCGGTGAACGCACGCGCGAAGGCAATGACCTGTACCATGAAATGGTCGATGCCGGCGTCATCAAGCTGAACGAGAACGACACCGAAGGCTCCAAGGTGGCGCTGGTCTATGGCCAGATGAACGAGCCGCCTGGCGCGCGTGCGCGCGTCGCGCTGTCGGGCCTGTCGATCGCCGAATACTTCCGCGATGAGCAGGGCCAGGACGTGCTGTTCTTCGTGGACAACATCTTCCGCTTCACGCAGGCGGGCGCGGAAGTGTCGGCGCTGCTGGGGCGTATCCCGTCCGCGGTGGGTTATCAGCCGACGCTGGCGACCGATATGGGCGCGCTGCAGGAACGCATCACCAGCACCAAGAAGGGTTCGATCACCTCGGTGCAGGCCATCTACGTGCCGGCCGACGACTTGACCGACCCGGCGCCGGCCACCTCCTTCGCGCACTTGGATGCGACGACGGTGTTGAACCGCTCGATCGCCGAACTGGGCATCTTCCCGGCGGTGGACCCGCTGGATTCCACCAGCCGTGGCCTGGACCCGCGCGTGGTGGGCGATGACCATTACAACACCGCGCGCGAAGTGCAGCGCATCCTGCAGACCTACAAGTCCTTGCAGGACATCATCGCCATTCTGGGCATGGATGAGCTGTCGGAAGAGGACAAGCTGGTGGTGGCGCGCGCGCGCAAGCTGCAGCGCTTCCTGAGCCAGCCTTTCCATGTGGCGGAGGTGTTCACGGGTTCGCCGGGCGTGTTCGTGAAGCTGGAGGACACGGTCCGTAGCTTCGCTGGCATTTGCCGTGGCGATTATGACCATCTGCCGGAGGCCGCCTTCTACATGGTGGGAACCATCGAAGAAGCGGTGAAGAAGGCCGAAACGCTCAAGCAAGCTGCTTGAGCGTAGCATATTGCGCCCTCAAGCGCCGGGCGGCCGCATACGCGGCCTTGGCTTACGCCGCGCAGCTGGTGTTCTGAGGGGTTAGGTCGGTTGGGCGGCGCGGGCCGCCTTGCGGCCCGATAGAAAGGTAGAGGTCATGGCCACTTTCCAACTCGAACTCGTCTCGCCGGAGAAGCTCCTGCTCTCCCGCCCCGTGGAGATGGTCGTCATCCCCGCGGCCGAGGGCGAAATGGGCGTGCTGCCTGGCCATGCGCCGATGATCGTGGCCCTGCGTGGCGGCGCCATCCGCGTCACCGAAAACGGCCAGCAGACCGAAGCGCTCTTCGTCGCCGGCGGGTTCGCCGAAGTGACGCCGAGCCGCGTCACGGTCCTGGCCGATGAAGCGACGCCGCTGGCTACCCTGTCGCGCGCCGAAGCGGAAAAGCGCGTCGCTGCCGCCGAACATGCCTATACCGAAGCCGCCATGGCGGCCCCGGAAGTGCGTGATACCGCCATGGCCCGCCTGCTGGCCATGCGCGCCATGCGCGACCTGGCTGGCGCCGCGTAAATTCCCTTGAACCAGGCCATGGCTGAACCACAATCAGCGCCATGAAGCACTGGCACCTCGACGATATCGCCTGGGACCAGTTCGACCCCTCGAAGGTCGACCCGGACATCGTGCCGCTGGTCAAATCCGCGGCCATGGTGGAGCGCAATGGGGATGATTACGCGCTCTATCTGAACTCGGTTTTCGCCGATGATCCCGACTTCAAGCAGGCTGCCGACCATTGGGCGGTGGAAGAAGTGCAGCACGGTGACGCGCTGGGGCGCTGGGCGCAGCTGGCGGATCCGTCCTTCGACTATCCGGCGTCTTTCGCCCGATACCGCGCGGGCTACACGATCGATGTGAAGGCCGATGCGTCGATTCGCGGCTCGCGCAGCGGCGAATTGGTCGCGCGCTGCATCGTGGAAACCGGCACGTCCAGCTACTACACAGCGCTCGCTGAAGCGACCGAAGAGCCCGTGCTGCAACAGGTCTGCCGCTTGATCGCGGCCGATGAATACCGGCACTTCAAGCTGTTCTACGACCATCTGCGTCGGTATCTGGAACGCGAAAACCTGTCGCATCTGGCACGCCTGCGGATCGCGTTGGGGCGCGCCACGGAAACCGAAGACGATGAGCTGGCCTTCGCCTTCCATGTCTCGAACGAACCGGAAGGCACGGCTTACGACCATCAGCGCTGCATCACCGGCTATATGGCGCGGGCGATGAAATTCTATCAGTTCCATCATCTGGACCGCGGGATGGGCATGATCTTCAAGGCGGTCGGGCTGCCGCCGCGCGGGCGGTTGTCGCGGGCCGCCGCGCATGCCGCCTTTCGCCTGGTGCGCTGGCGCCAGGGGCGTTACGAGCGGGCGCTTCCCACGGCGCGTGCGGCGTGAGGCGCCGGGCGGCCTTCGCCTTGCCATTGCTGCCGATGGCGGCGCAGGCCAGCCTGGCTCCATTGCGCCAGCAGGCGCGGGCCGCCGGCCGGGCTTTCGGCGCCGCCATTCGCACTGACCTGCTGTCGGATGCCGACTATACGCGCCTGTTCAGCACCGAGGCCGAAATCCTGGTGCCGGAATGGGAAGGCAAGTGGGACACGCTGCAACCGACGGAAGCCGGTTTTGACCTCGCACCGCTGCGCGCCATCACGGGCTTCGCGCAGGCGCACCAGCAGCGGGTGCGCGGCCATGCGCTGGTCTGGCACAATGCCATGCCGCCCTGGCTGGTGGCGCGGTTGGCGGAGGGCGCTTCCACCGCGCGGGCCTTGCTGGAAGCGCATTTCAATCATGTGCTGCCGGCGACGCGGGCCACGATTCGCGATTGGGATGTGGTGAACGAACCCATCGCGAACCCGCCGGGCGCGGACAACCCGCAGGCGGGCGCCAACCCGCTGCGCGAATCGCCGTGGTTCCGGGCGCTGGGGCCTGACTATATTGAAATCGCGCTGCGCTGGGCCCGCGCGCTGGACCCGACGCTGCGCCTGACCATCAATGATTATGGCATCGAGGAAGCGACACCCGATGCCGATATCAAGCGCGAACGCCTGCTGGCGCTGCTGCGGCGCCTGTTGGATCGGGGCGCGCCGCTGGATGCGTTGGGAATTCAGGCCCATCTGCAGTTGCGCCGACCGTTTGATCCGGACCGGTTCGGGCGGTTCCTTTCGGCGGTGCGGGACATGGGCCTGGCCATCCTGGTGACCGAACTGGATGTGCGGGAGGCCGATACCCTGCCGCCTGATCTGGCTGCGCGCGATGCCGCGGTGGCCGATCGCGTGCGTGCCTTCACCACCACGGCGATGCAGGCGGGGTGCCGCACCATCATCACCTGGGGGCTGACGGATAAGCATTCCTGGCTGACGCAGGATGCCGATGTGGCGCGCCGCGATGGCGTGCTGACCCGCGGTTTGCCTTTTGATTCAGAGCTTCAGCGCAAGCCCATGTGGCACGCCTTGGCCGCCGCCATGGGCTGATGGCGCAGCTTGCGACAAATTCGCCGCCGGCTTTTTGGTGTGGAATGAAGGCGGTTCCGGCCGGTGGCGGCCAGGGCGAAAATTGCCTTACTATCTTACGATCTTACTATAGATCGGAAGAGCGTCG